>JABSRG010000020.1 GCA_013215165.1 Opitutales bacterium
GGAAGGAAGCGCGATTTTCATTCTTTCCGAGGCACATTTGCCACGGCGCTCGTTGCAAACGGAACTTATCAGCGGGTTACGCAGGAGCTAATGCGACACAGCGAACCAAAGCTCACTGCCAATATCTACACGGATTTCTGCGAGCTACCCGTCATCCAAGCTGTGAAGAGTCTACCGTGGGTCGAGGATGATACATGCTCACTAATAGACCCACACAAAACAGTCTCAAACGGGCAAATTCTGTCTCGAGCTGTCGGAAACGAAAATTCGGTGCCTAACCGGGAAGCCGCATTAACAGGGGGTTCAGAACCCGATTTGTCTCAAAACGACAGAAAAAATAATGGTGGGGGCGACAGGATTGCTTCGCCATCTTCGCTGCGCTACGTCGAACTGCGACAGGTCCTCATCCGTAGACCCCCAACATTTTCTCTCGATTCCCTCGAGAAAAAGTGGTCGGGGCGACAGGATTGCTTCGCCATCTCCGCTGCGCTACGTCGAACTGCGGCAGGTCCTCATCCGTAGACCCTCAACATTTTACTCTCGATTCCCTCGTGAAAATGGTCGGGGCGACAGGATTCGAACCTGCGACTTCTTGGTCCCAAACCAAGCGCACTACCAGGCTGTGCTACGCCCCGGAAAAGGGGAAAAGAACATCGGTCCAAAATCACTTTGTCAAACCGGAATGCTTGATGCCGCGAGAAAAAGCGTTTTGCTCGGCCAACATGGAGAATGACGCCCTGCCGCCCAAACCATCTATAGATCCAACACTCACATACACTTCGAGCACATCAAATGCGGGAAGTAGTGCTACCTGGATCGCGATCATCATTGGCCTAGTCGCTGTGGCTTTCGGAGTTATCGGGATATTTTTCGGGCTGTCCGCGCAGTCCAAGGTCTCCGAGGTGCAATCCTCGGTGAATGACATGAAAAATGACCTGCCCAATCAAATCGAATCAGGGATGGCGGGACTCGATAATGTATCTCAAGATATCGTTTCGATTAAGCAGGCGGTTGAAGCCCTGAAAAGCCGTTCGCGCATGGACCGAGATTCCCAAAATCGCAAACTCGATACTCTAGCCAAGGAACTCGAAGCTAACCGCCAACAAATTAATCAAAACATCGGAGCTATTGAGGAGCTGCCGAAACGGTTGATCAGTGCCCCCCGGCAGAACGCAACGGCCTCCCAATCATCAGGGGATTCAGCCGAAGTCATAGAGCCGACAGTGACGGCATCCGGAGAGACACTCCATACTATTGCTTCGGGGGATTTATTGGGACGGCTTGCCACGCGCTACGGCGTCAGTGTTCAGGCTATTCTCGATGCAAATCCAGGCCTTGACCCGCGTCGTCTAAGAGTAGGTCAACAAATTGTCATCCCCTCACAGTAGGTATTCCGCAAACTCCGGGCATGTCTTTGAAACCATGGAAATACTTAAGCGAGACTTCGATCGCCAAAACTCGAATATTCGATCTGGTCAGCCGCCGTTTTCGCCATCCAGTCTTAGGTAGAGAGGATGACTTCTATGCGTTGAAGACAGGATCTTGGGCAAACATTGCTGCACTTACGCCCAATGATGAACTTGTTTTGGTGAAGCAATTTCGTTTCGGCATTCAGGACTTTACCCTAGAGTTTCCTGGAGGAATCGTTGATCCAGGCGAAGACGCTGGTAAGGCGGCATCGAGAGAGTTGACAGAAGAAACTGGATTCACAGGAACCAATCTCCAATCGCTGGGTGAGGTCTATCCCAACCCGGCGATCATGAACAACCGCTGTTTTTTCTTTCGCGTCGACGAGGCTCAACTCACCGATGAGATCAATCTGGACCCGAACGAAGATATCGAAGTGGTCGTCGCCACCATCGATCAAGTTATTGAATGGGGAAAAGAAGGAAAATTTTCCCATGCCTTGGCGAATGTGTGCCTCTTGCGTTTACTGCTTTCGTTAGGACGAGCGGGATAAAGTATAGGAACTCTATCTTCCCCAAATTTCTGAAAAGGCTTACCGAATTTTCCATGTAATGGAAATTCACCCTACAGAAGGGCGCGGTTTGCTCCGTCAATTTATTCGCGCATGGCTGCCGCTGCTCCAAACAACGTAAAGATCCTGATCGTCGACGATGACGAGATCATCCTTTATGCCCTAAAAGAGACGCTGAGTGCTTCAGGATACACACTCTTTCTACACACGAATCCACTCGATGCATTAGAGCATCTGGAAACAAAGGATGACCAGTTCTCAGTGATTATTTCAGATCAGCGGATGACACATATGACGGGCCTGGAATTCCTTACTAAGGCCAAAAAGGTTCAGCCCGACGCATCGCGCATTCTGATTACGGGGGTCGTAACGATGAAAATTGTGATCGACGCCGTTAATCGTGGCGAGATCTTTCGTTTTCTCGCCAAACCTTGGATGCGTGAAGAACTGCTCGCAACGATTCAGAATGCTGTTCAGCGCTATCAACTCCTCGCGCTCAATCAATCGCTTCAGGACGACACTCTTCAGCTCAATGAGCAGTTATCTTCTGCCAATAGCGAACTGACTGACAAAATCCGCGAACTAACGGAACAAAAGCGCGCCCTGGATGCGGCGAACTCCGCTCTAGCCCGCAACTTCGACCGCTCAATAAATTTAGCCTACAAGATTCTCAGCACCTATCATCAGACATTAGGACAGGAGACGAAGGCAGTCGTAGACATCTGCGACCTCATAATCCAAACCGGATTTCTCGACATGCAGACCGCAGAAATCCTCCGCATCAGCGCCTGGCTCAACAACATCGGACTCATCGGCGTTTCTCGTGATACCGTGGATAAATACCGCAACATGCCCGAGACACTCACCCCTCGGGAGCGAGAAGAAATCAAACAACACCCTGTATATGGCCAGTCACTCGCATCGTTCGCGGGCGACCTGGATGGTGTCGGCGAAACCATCCGCTCGTCTCATGAGCGCTGGGATGGATCGGGATACCCAGATGCCTTAAGGGGCAATCGCATACCGGTCGCCGCGCGCTATCTCGCCGTAGCAATCTACTATGTGGAGTGCAAACTTCCTAAAGAACAGGCACTTGAGCAAATACTGAGGATGTCCGGCAAAGCCTTCGAGCCAGAAGCTGTCCGGCTCTTCATGAAAGCGACCCGCCTAGATAATCTCCCCAAAAAAGTCCGCGAAGTCCTGTTTTCTGAACTCAAACCGGGAATGCGTTTGGCGCGCGGCATTTATTCTGCAAATGGCCTCATGCTCGTCCCCGAGGGCGAGGCGCTCACCGAACGACAGCTCGAGAAGCTGAAAGACTACAACTTGATCGATACAATCAATCATAGACTTTTGGTTTTTCAGTAACATCGATTTCGAATCTGTCCAATGTTTCAAGACCGGCTCATATTCCCATCGCACACTTACTAATGGTGGGCTCCGAGCAGAAAATATAGAGTATCAAGCTCAGCAACCAACCTACATCACCGGCAGACCGTATCCAGCCCTTGGTCCCCGAAGTCGGCTGATGCCGCCATCCAAGCGCCCTAAAGAAATGAATGCAGCGAGGGACATGCAGCGGGATAAGTGTTATGCGTGCTAAACTTGGCTCGGTGACGAGCGACTTTCGGTCATGCGATACACACGGACTCCTATGCCTAATCCCCTCGACAGTATACCTCCGATTCCACTCAAAGCGACCGAGCTTTCTGACGGAGATTACAACGCGTTTCGCGAACTCATTTATAGGCATTCCCGCATCAACCTTGGGGAAAATAAAAAGGGACTCGTAAACTCAAGACTGGGAAAACGCCTCCGAGCGACAGGTTTATCGACATTCAAAGAATACCTCAACCACCTCAACTCTCGAGATGGTGAAGTCGAACTGACTCATTTTATTGATGCTATTTCTACGAACCACACCTTCTTCTTTCGAGAAACAGGTCATTATGAGTTTCTTACTCAGACGGTGCTTCCCAGGTTTCTCGAATCCTCGGGTGAGCCGGTTTGGAGCGACCGCAATTTACGTATTTGGAGTGCCGCCTGTTCCACGGGTGAGGAACCCTACTCTATCGCAATGACTGTTCATGAGCCCGTGTTCAAATTGAAGCATCGTGATTACACAATCCAGGCTACAGACATTTCAAACAGCGTTCTCAAATCCGCGAACAAGGGCGTCTTTAAGTACGATCGCTCTCAGGCGATAGACGAGCATTTATTGCGAAAATATTTTCAGAAGGGCGCTGGAAAAAACGAAGGAATGGTCCGCGCGAAAGATGAGATTCGTCGCAAAATCAATTTCCAGCAACTGAATCTGCTCTCAGGAAGCTACCCATTTCGTGAATCGTTCCATGTGATTTTCAACCGCAATGTCATGATCTATTTCGACCTACCCACCCAGCAAGAGCTCATTAATCAGATGCTCCCACTCATGGCACCCGGAGGCTACTTGTTTATCGGTCATTCAGAGTCACTCAATGGACTCGATCATCCCTTGAAACAGCTTCAGCCCTCCATCTATCAGAAGGTTTAGAGTCTATTATGTCTGAGAAGCCGATACGCGTCATGATTGTAGATGACTCTCCGACTGTCCGGAGAGCTCTCACAAATGTCTTTGGAAAAGATCGCGAAATCCAGGTTGTTGATACGGCTGTAGATCCCTATGACGCTGAGGAGAAGATAATGACTAGGGATCCAGAAGTGCTGACACTGGACCTGGAAATGCCTCGGATGGATGGACTCACCTTTCTTAAGATCATCATGAGAAAACGGCCCATGCCGGTAATCATCTTAAGCACGCTCACAAATTCTGGCTCAGCTATGGCTATGGAAGCGTTGAGGTCGGGAGCATTCGACGTGTTCGGAAAGCCTGAAACCGCGGCCGAATTGAAAGAAGCAGCCATCCAACTCTGCATGAAGGTAAAGGAGGCCGGCTGGGCTCGGCGCCATAAAACTTGGCAGCACCGAATCGAAACTAACAAAACTGCAACTCCTTTTCGCGTACAATCGAGCAATAAAACACGCAGCCGTTTGAGCTGGTCTAGGGAACCCCATTTGACGGAAAAACATCTCATACTCCTCGGAGCATCAACCGGTGGAACAGAAGCATTGAGCCGAATTTTACGTAAACTCCCCCCACACATGCCGCCGGTGCTGGTAAGCCAACACATTCCGGCACGATTTTCGTTAACGTTTGCTCAACGTTTGGATGGCGAATGTGCGCTGACAGCCAAAGAAGCAGAAGATGGCGAGTATGCGCGCCAAGGCTGCATTTACATCGCTCCGGGTGGCTACCATCTCACTGCAAAATTTGCCGGTGGTCGCTATCGACTGTCTCTTAATGAGGAGGATCCGGTGTGGCATCAACGGCCAGCTGTCGATGTGATGTTTGAATCACTGATCCACGCATCGGGCCCCCATATTGTCGCCGGATTGCTTACGGGCATGGGCAAGGATGGCGCCCATGGCTTGCTAAAGCTCAAAGAGGCCGGCTGTCGCACTTTTGCCGAAGATGAAAAAACCTGTGTCGTCTATGGCATGCCCCGCGTTGCTAAAGAAATCGGTGCTCCCGAAAAAATGATCCCAATTCAGGATATGGCTCAGGCTGTTTTGTCCGCTTTAGAAGAGTCATGGGGTCGTTGTGGAAGACGTATTACACAAGCGCCCATGGCACGACGCACTGATGAGCAAGCAATCCAGCCTACCCCTTCCTGATCCTTTTTTTCTGATTCTAGATCGTAAGGGTTTTTTACGAGCTCATTCTTTTCAAGAGAGTCATCCTTTCTATTCCCTCGCACAGAGCTGCATTGAACAAACAATCGAGCCTCTCTGCTCTACCATTTTCGGAGGCTTTAATAAACAAGCGCTGAAGCACATATTTGAATCTGGCGAAGGGGCAGGTCATAGCGACATCGAACTGCCCACTCCTGGATACAGCCTTTCGCTGACTTGGAGCCGTTTTGGCGCTGATGATGACTGTCATCTACAGCTCGCCCCGAGAGTTGATCCACAGTCTTGGCTCGAATCAGCTCCGCATGATGAACTTGAGAAGAGCCCTGCCGCCCTCGCTGCCTTGAGCCTAAGACTTCAACAGACAGAAAGCCGTCTAAGCACCTTCCTCAATTCATTCCCAGGTGTCATATTCACACAGCGAACCGACAAGACTTTCGCTTTTGCCTCGTCGCGCATCAGCTCATTTTCCGGCCTTAGCTTAAGTCGAATCCAGCGATCTACCCAGGCTTTCGCCGAGTTCCTGCATCCCGAGGATCGCAGTCGTGTATTAAAAAGCATTACTCAACAAAGTCCTGAGGGCCATCCCTACAGCTTAGAATATCGCATCATCAATCAAGAGGACCACAGCATTCGCTACGTTTACGATATTCGACTCCCCCTCCTAACAGCGTATGGGAATCACTTACAAGATGAAGGCATCTGGATCGACATCACTCGCCAAGCAATCGCCGAGGACCGCATCGCCCACTCTCTTTGGAAAGAGAATTTAGCGACGATTACAAGCGGACTGGTGCACGATTTTTCCAACATGATGGCCGGAATCTATTCGCTGTCAGAGCTCTATCATAGTGAGATGCAGCTCGATCATCCTCGATATGAAGGAATGAGTAAGGTGAAGTCCAATGCTATGAAGGCTCAACATCTGGTGCGTCGCATTGTTGATTTGAATCGCGAGGTCTCAGGTGAAATGGCCTACAACAACCTCGAGGTTCTCATCCGGGAGCACCTCGACATTATAAAAATCATCCTGCCAAAATCGGCCAAGGTCGCCCTAGAGTTTCCTGATGATGAATTGCTAGTTAGTATCGATGAAGTCGCTTTCCGACGAGCACTCACGCACCTCGTGACCAATGCGCGTGATGCCATGCAAACTGGAGGCACATTTGGGCTATATGTCGAAGCTGTCGATGATGGCTACGCGTTGCACGTCTGGGATGATGGGCCCGGTATCCCTGAAGATATCCGTGATCGCGTTTTCGACCCCTTTGTATCAACCAAAACTGAGCAGACGGCCTCAGGCTTTGGACTCTACACAGTAAGACAATTCGTCGAAACCAGTGGAGGTTCACTTAGACTTGGAAAGGGCCGCTTTCGTGGCGCTCATATCATCATTTCCCTACCTTCTGCTGATGCCAGCAGGGACGCTTCGACCTCCTTCGAACGAGAACACGATCATCAGGCGGATGGCGCAGCACCCGGCTCAGTCGCAAACGTGGCTCAGGAATCAAAAGCCAGGATACTTGCAATCTGCTCCGACCCCACACGGTTCGATCAGGCCAAAAGCTTTTTAGAATCGCCTCGTTGGGACTTGCTCCTAAGCGAGAATGCAACGGAAGCCGCTGGACGTCTTGCTGCTGCAGACGGACCTATAGGAGTCACTGTATGGGTTCTTGAGTCACAGGCTGAAATTGCAGCGCTTGATGCGATACCATTGAGTCCCTACGCAGATGAAACTCTCCTTGCCGGACTCATCCTAGACGAAACAGCAAGCATTCCTGGGAGCACTCCTGAGCCCTTCGATATACTTATGCCCACAAGAGTCGGGAAAGCAGTGATCCAACAAAGGATCGAACCGTGGTTGACAGGATAAAAACCAGCCTCAGTCCTCAACCAAGGTCTGGATTTGAGAACCAGTATACCAACCCGCCGTGGGGTTGCCCAAACCATCTGTATCGAAGAAATAAAAATAACGCTGCCCCTCTTCATTTGAAAGGTTGGAAGCACTTCGATCGATATAGAACCACTCGAATAGTTCGAGTGAGAACATGTAGGGATAAGATGCTTCACTCGTCCAAAACCAGCCGAGTCTAGGACTGAAGATCTGCATGTCTGCCTCATCGGTAGATGCGGTATAGAGCCAACCGAGCTCGTATGAATAGACCCAACGGTCATCATCGGGATCTAGGAAATAGAGCCCGAGCCAATTGCTAAAGTCCCACCCCTCTGGAGTCGATTCACTCGATCCAAACCAGCGCACCCCACTGGAAGTCACGGTGTAGTCAAAAGTCTGTGTGACTGGAAAATAACCTGAAACTGAAGGCGTGAAGGTGATTTCAATACTATAATTTCCCGTCGGCAAACGCGTCCCCTCTTCTGGATCGTAGGTAAATGTGCCTGGGAGGTTTGCTTTGGCGCGCAGAGGCCCCTGCCCGACTGTGCTGTTTTCCGGGACTTCAGCGCGCAAGGAAGCACCCTGTGGCTCCGGTGCAGGTGCATAAATCGTGGGTGTTTCATCACGGTTAGACGCCCACCCGCTGACTGGACCCACGGGCTCACTTAATTCCCTAGAACTCCCGCTAATCTCTGTTACCGCCCAGAAATAAAACTGAGGCGCACGGGTTTTGGTATCTAAAAGAAAGTTTGCGAAGCCCCAAAAAGGAAATCCGTCTTCGACAAAGGTAGCTTCGCGTCCCCCTAAAACGGATCCCGTATACCCAACGACTTCTGCGTCGGCGAATTCAGGAGTATAGCTCATGTATAAAATGGTCGCTGCCGAACGATCAGCAGTTCCGTTAGTCCGCGTAATGGACTGGGTGTCTGGGGTGTCGACGCGTACGATCACCTCGTTGGCCTCTGTACCCTGAGAGGCGTTGATTGCCGTTGGAGGTGGGATTTCGGATGACGACACCTTGGTCATACGAAAATCAAGAGGCTGTGAGGCGCCCTCGTAAGAGACCGTCCCATTTATTTCGCCGTTTGAAATCGTGCCTGAGACATCAACGGGTTTTCGAATGAATCTTGGTCAATTTGGAAGGCGCCGGTGGAAGTAACGATCGTAGTTATATTGCCTAGATCAGTCTCACTATCCTCGTAGAAAAAGTATACACGTTCGTCCGGCGTGACGATCGCTTCGGCCCGAGCCGCGGTATAAATACCTGCCCCACTGTAGCTGCCACTCACCAGCGAAAGTTCAGCAGTAAAGCCTTCTCCAAAGTCGAGGCTCAATGTTTCATTAGAAACTTGGCCCGTAGTAGACGTAAGCGATATCGAGCCATCAGACTGAACCGCTCCAGAGACCTCCGCCAGGCCCACACTATCGATAAGATAGAGTGTGCCGTCACTGGTTATCTGCCCAACCATAGGCTCTTGGAACTCCGATGTTCCCGTCGTGCCGACATAATAACCTGCGAATGAGCTCTGTGCCTACGCAGGAGAACCCAGGATAATTAAACTTATGAGAAGAAGGAGTTTGGAGTGGGAGGTCAAAAAAGGCTTAGCCATGAAATCGACCTGAGCAGAAATCTTACAAGATGTGCATAAAAATACTTGTACCTCTATTTTTTCTATTCGATCGAGAATCCCATGCTCGAAAATAAAACAAAGGAATTGCTCCTCGCAGGTCCACGTTTTCGTTATCGGGTATCGATTCAAGACTATTTAATCGAAGATAAATGATGAGGAAAATTCCGCTTTTTTCTGTTGATGAAATTCAAGAGCTGATCCCCAAGTTTGCGGACTCCGGCATCTCAATTGAAATAGAAGCCGTCTCGATGGGACCCACTTCGCAGATTGCAACTTCGCTCTATTACATCCTAGTGCCAGAGGAGGATTTTGTGGACTGCCTCATCTCGATCATGACTCATTTCGCTATCGAGCCAGTATCAAATGAAGGGCACCATGGGGAATGCCCTGCTTGTTTTGCCGAAGTCAATGGTGCATTGGAATGCCCAGACTGCGGACTTTCATTTGCCGGAGGGCCATCTGAAAGCACACGAGCACACCCGTTCTACCAATTCCTCGAAACGAATAATCTACTCCCATTTTAATCGTGTAGAATACCCTGAATTTCCTAACTCGATAGAGTTCCTTTGGCAATACCTTGCCAGATCTCATTCAATTTATAGCTGGTAGGTATGAATCCCCAGGAAGCTTCTGACATCATTTGTGATAACATCCAGCCGACGTCGATCGAACGTATCCCGTTCACTGCTGCGAGTGGACGCATACTGCGAGAGGAAATCCTGGCCGACCGCCCCTTACCTCCTTTTGACAGAGCCATGATGGATGGGATTGCGGTCGATAGTACTACGATCAAGAAGAATGCAGCCTGGGAAATTAAAGCAGAGGCATTGGCCGGACAGCCGCAAATCGAGCTCGCTGGTCGAGAGATGGCGATACGCATTAATACCGGTGCTGTTTTGCCGGTCGGCTGCGACCAGATTATTCCGATAGAGGAGCTCTCTGTTGAGGGCGACATCGCTAAATTAACTGGCCAGGCAGAACAAGAACCTGAGGCCTTTATTCACAGATCTGCTTCTGATTTTTCGCAAGGGTCTATACTCCTAGAAGCTGGTTGCCAGATTGGGGGCAAAGAAATGGGGGTCATTACGTCTTGTGGGAAGAGCTTTGTGGAGGTCGCTGCATCGCCTAGCATTGCCCTGATCTCTACGGGCAACGAGTTGGTTGAGGTCGATACCACCCCCAAACCTCACCAGATACGGCGATCCAACACACATGCACTGGAAGCAATTTGCTCCCGCTTGGGCATCCACGCAGTTTCCTATCATTTACCTGATGATGTCGATGCGATCGATGCAGCTCTTCCAAGCATTCTCGAACAGTATGACTGGATTATCATCAGCGGAGGCATTTCAAAAGGAACAGCAGACTATATCCCGGACTATCTCCACTCGGTGGGTGCCGAGCGACATTTCCAGTGGGTCAAACAACGCCCGGGAAAACCGCTAGCCTTCTTTACCTTGCCCAATAAGAAGCCAATTTTCGCCCTGCCGGGCAATCCGATGTCTACACTTGTGTGTTTCCATCGTTACATTGTTCGAGCGCTCTATGGGGCTCTCGGACATAAAGAGAGGCCAGCTTGCTACGTTCGGTTGGCCGAAAATTTCACCTTTAAAAAGCCTCTTGCGCTCTTTCTTCCAGTCTCGATTCAATGTGACTCTAATGGGGTTCAGCTAGCCTATCCCAGGCCCACGGCAAACTCTGGAGACTTCGCCTCGATTATGGACACCGATGGTTTCATCGAACTCCCTGCCGATAAAAATGTCTTTGCCGAAGGCGAAGGATTCTTATTCACTCCCTGGCTCTAATGCGCATCAGCGGTGGAACAGCACGCGGTATTCCGCTCAAAGCCCCCAAGGGTGATGACACTAGACCGGCTACCGATCAAATGCGAGAACGAGTGTTTTCAAGTCTGGGCGCATCCATCGAAAATGCAGTTTGTCTTGATGTGTTCGCCGGAACGGGCGCCTATGGAATCGAGGCGCTGAGCCGGGGTGCAGTCCATGTCGATTTCGTCGAAAACAACCGAACATGCGCACGCATCCTAAAGGATAACCTCAATTCGCTGAACAAAGCCATGGGGTCTCTAACGAGTTCATCCCAAACTCATATATTAGACGTTCGCAGGTTTACGCCCCAAGCTAGGCGATATTACGATTTTATCTTTTGTGATCCGCCTTATCCACTCATTGAAAAGTTCGCTCCGGAGCTCTTAGAACGATTTGCGCAGTGGTCGAACTCAGGACTACTCCTTTTCGAAATGCCTGCAGATCTTTCTATAAGCTCAGATCACTGGACTCCATTAAAAAGGCTGGGGAAAACCAGAGGCCAGGCACCAAGCGTTACTATTTTTCAACAGATTAGAGGCCTAATGTCCTAGATTCATATGAACCTTTAAAAATATTCTAATAGAGCTTGCTATGTTCAAGGATGAATGCAGAGTGTGTGCATGGAGTTTGACGAAGAAGAGCAGAGGATAGAAGAGCCCATGGCGCTATACCGGCCTGATCGAAGAAAAAAAGCAGGCATAAGACAGACTATTCGGCACATCGATGCTGGGCTTCCTATGGGAGAGTTTGATGTTCTACAACAGCAGCTATGCCTAACAGCAGAGCAGCTCGCAAAGCATCTTTGCATTACTAAGAGCACGCTCCTTCGTCGCAAAAAAGCAGGCGTGCTCGACCGGTTGGAGTCAGATCGGTTGCTACGCTTCGCTCGACTTTTCGGTCTGGCTGTAGACGTATTGGACAGCGCTGAAGCAGCCCAGAAATGGTTGAAGACACCCGCACGCGCCCTAGAGTTTGCGAGCCCCTTGGAATTTGCTGAGACCGAAGTGGGCGCGAGAGAGGTAGAAAACCTTCTCGGCCGAATCGAATACGGTGTCTATAGCTGATGATCGAGGCGTTTCGGATCGTCCCTGAGCGCAGAAAACAGACTGCATTCAATGGCGAGGGCGCACGCCTCTTTGGTGGCCGTTGGAATACGCCTGGGCACTCTGTGGTCTATGCTTCTTGTAGTCGGGCACTCGCTGCACTTGAAGTTTTGGTTCATTTGGATGCTCAAACTGTGCCGTTCACCTACCTACTTTTCTCAGTCAAAATTCCAGATGTATCATACATTGAAAATCGTTACATGGGTATCAAATCTCCTTCTCTTCCCTTGTCGATTCAGCCTGCCACACAGCAATTCGGGGATGAGTGGCTAGAGTCCAAGAAGTCAGCGGTATTGGCAGTGCCGAGTTCTATCATTTCGGCTGAACCCAATTTTTTATTCAACCCGCAACATCCTGATTTTCAACGCTTAGAAATCGGCGAGCCCGAGAGATTCACCTTCGATCCCAGATTACTGAAGGTGGGGTAGAAGACACGCTCTCGCCAAGGTGCCAAAAGGTGGCAGTCTGCTCTTTAACGCTATCATCGATAGTCTTAAAATTTCGACACACCCCCTCTTGTTAGCCTTTTTGAGATTGTAACCGCCTGACGCCAATCTAGCTTTCTACAGCTTTCAACGCCCAACCAATTCGTAACCTCTTGTCCGCAGCATTTCAGAAAGCCCTACAGCACGTCGCCATCGTCATGGACGGCAATGGGCGCTGGGCTCAACAACGAGAGATGGATCGTACAGAGGGGCACCGGCATGGCGCGCGGAGCGTCGAGGCTAGCTTACGAGCTGCAAGACGACACGGGATAAAATATCTGACACTTTTCGCCTTTAGTTCGGAAAACTGGAACCGCCCACGTGAGGAGGTGAATTTCCTCATGAACATGCTACTGGCCTACCTGCGCGAACAGGTAGAACTTTTGCTCGAAAACGAAATCCGCTTCGAAACCATCGGGGACCTTTCAGTATTGCCAGACGAACTCCAAGCTGAAATCAGCCGTGCGAAGTTGCTCACTGCGCACTACGAAGATCACCAGATTAACTTGGCAATCAACTATGGTTCTCGCAACGAGTTGCTGGAAGCAGCTAAACGGTTCGCCCGTGACGTCGCATCGGGTCGCGCAGATCCGGATGCATTGGATTGGCCTCAATTCACCTCGTATTTCTATACTGCCGGAATCCCCGACCCAGACCTAATCATTCGAACTTCCGGCGAATGGCGTCTAAGTAATTTCCTGTTAGCGCAGAGTGCCTATTCCGAGTTTTACTTCAGCAATGTGTTATGGCCTGACTTTGACGAGGCCGATTTTGACGCAGCTATTGCTCACTTTGCACAGAGAGAACGAAGGTTTGGGAAGACCAGCGAGCAGGTCAGCCCGCAACAACCTCTGACAGCCCCCCCAGTATGACTCATCGGATTTTTTCGACAGTCGTCATTTGGCTCTCTATCGTATTGGTTGTAGCCCTATTTGGTGCGCAGGGCGCTGTTTGGATCGCTGCGCTCACAACAGCACTCACTCAGTGGGAGCTCTATAAAATATTCGACCGCATGGGTTGGCATTCCTACCCGCGCGCTGGTGTCGTCACCGGCTTGTTTATTGTATTGGGAGCCTATTACCTACCCGGGGTAGAATCGGGCACCGAAGTGTTTGGCGTGGCATTTGTCGTTTTGTGTTTGGCCATTCAAGCGCGTAGTATGGTGAAGGGGCAGCTGGGCTCCTTCATGCCTACCTTATTCGGCCTCGTTTACGTGCCCTATATGATGCAATATTTCGTAGGTACGATTCAATTGGCAGTGAGTGAAGGCTATGGAGAAGGGACTGGCATTTTTTTATGCGTATGGATCGTAGCTGCCGCTAAATTCACTGACGTCGGCGGGCTTTTGATCGGGAAGCAATTCGGCAAGCACAAGTTGGCTCCCCATATCAGCCCAGGAAAAACCTGGGAGGGGGTAATCGGCGGTGTGTTCGTCTCGGCAATCGTGGTTATTTTGCTCGTCGCCCTAAATGGCTTACTCGATTCTGCGGGGCGTGTTCATGTAAATCTTCCCGAAGGATTTAGTTGGTGGATCGCTGCGCTGATGACTGCCCCTGTGGCTATTGTTTCTGTGGCATCAGATTTGATTGAATCTGGTTTCAAACGAGCGGCGCGTATCAAAGATTCTGGGAGTATCGTGCCAGGCATAGGAGGCGTATTCGATCTCACCGATTCGGTGATTCTTTGCGCTCCTCTTGGATTTATACTGCTCAAGTATGTGGCCTTCGCTTGATAGACGTCGCGAGTCTTTTCTAAATTTCAATGCTTCACTTTGACGTCAGCGAACTTCCAGATTTTCCGAGAAAGATAGTCATTCTCGGCGCTACGGGATCGATCGGCTCACAGGCCCTCGAGATCGTCCGCAAATATCCAGATCTTCTTCAAGTAGTCGGAATCTCAGGTTACCACCAAGTCGACGAACTCGCGGTTATTCAAAACGAGTTTTCCGTTCCCCATGTTGGCTTAGCGGCTTCAGAGGAATCGACATCTTTTACCGGCCATTTTGGCGGAGCGAAGATGCACACAGGCAAGGAAGGATTGGTCGAACTCGCTTCTCTTGAACAAGCGGATCTTGTGCTCGTCGCACTCGTCGGTACCGCTGGATTGGAGCCGACCTTAGCGGCAATCGAGGCGAAAAAAACGATAGCGCTGGCCAATAAAGAAGTGCTTGTGATGGCTGGAAAGTTCGTCACTCAAGCTGCACGTGAAAACGGTTGCCTCATTCTCCCCGTGGACAGCGAACATAATGCGCTCTTTCAATGCGCCCAAGCGGCTCATGATGCGACAAGCGAAATCGAAAAGCTCATCCTGACCGGCTCTGGCGGAAGCTTCCGCGAAAGGCCTCTTGATCAGTTTGCAAGTATCACCGTCGAGGAGGCACTGAACCATCCCAATTGGGATATGGGGCAAAAAGTGACCATCGATTCTGCGACCATGGCCAACAAGGGCCTGGAGTTGATCGAGGCAAAATGGCTATTCAATCTGAGACCCGATCAACTAGAGGTAACTATCCACCGCCAAAGTATCGTCCACTCCATGGTTCAATTTTGTGATGGGTCGATATTGGGCCAGTTATCTCCGCCTTCAATGACTTTTCCTATCCAACATTGCCTACTCTATCCTGAACGCCGCGCCCCGGTTCAGCCAACGCTTTCCTTCCAAGAGTCATTGAATTTGGACTTTTCCCCAGTCGACTTCGAACGATACCCCTGCCTAAAATTGGCCTACGCTGCCATGGACCACGGCGGTGTTGCTGAGACAGTATTTAATGCCGCCAATGAGGTCGCTGTAGCAGCATTTGTCGCTGGGGAGTTGCCATTCCTCCGAATCAATCAAGTTATTGAGCAAACCCTCGCGGCCATACCGATCACGGATCCAAGCAGTCTAGACGCTGTCCTTGATGCTGACCAACAAGCCAGACGGCGTGCCCAAGAATTACTTACACCGACACTATGCTAGATTCTCTCCTCTCTCTTGTATCCAATGTTTGGTTTATTTTCATCGGGCTCATTGCCTTGGGATCTTGCATATTTGTCCATGAACTTGGGCACTTTTTAGCGGCCAGGAAGCGCGGACTAAAGGTCGAGCGCTTTTCAATTGGGTTCGGGCCTCGCATTCGGGGATGGACCAAGGATGGCGTGGATTACCGACTTTCTGCGATTCCTTTTGGAGGTTATGTCGCTCTTCCTCAACTGGCGGATATGGGTTCCTTGGAGGGAGGTGGGGAAGATGGTGGCGAACAACAGCTTCCTCCGATTAGCTATGCTGACAAGATGATCGTTTCGGTCATGGGCGCGGTGTTCAACGTGATCTTTGCAGCAGCCTTATCGCTCATCTTGTGGACAGCTGGGCAAGAGGTCCCCGTATCTTCTCAGAGCACACTGGTAGGTTATGTTTCCGAGACTCTAATTACCGATGAGGGTGATGAAGTCGCAGCTCCCGCTTTTGTCGCAGGAGTTCAACCGGGTGATATCATTACTCATGTGGATGGTGCGCCCATAGACAATTGGGGCGACCTTTCCTCGCGAATAGTTACGGGCGTTCTGAGAACTGAGTATGGCAACCCCCTGACAAAATTTACTATCGATCGCGACGGCGAAACTATAAACATTGATGTTATCCCGATCCTCGCATCGCGAGAGAGCGTCCGGCAAGTGGGCGTGTCTTCTGCCTCAGCCTTGCAGGTGGGGACTGTGGCTCCAGAGAAAGAATCTATACTGTCTACTGGGGATCCCATTTTGGAGTTTAATGGGGAAAAGGTATTCACCTGGATGAGCATCCTAGAGTTCCTCAAATCCAATCCTGAAGGCGGATTACCGTTCACGATAGCTACCCAATCCGGCATTCAAGAGGTCATAGTCGAAGCGAACCTCATCGAGTTGGAAAACGACCTGTTCACTTTCGAATTACCAAAGACTACTCTCTTCTCTCAAACCGTAAGAGTCTATCCAGATCCCATCACTCAGTTCGCAAATAAGATGGAGATGATGTATCTCACACTCCGCGGACTGCTCAGCAAAAATTCAGATGTCAAAGTACGAAATTTGTCGGGTCCAGTGGGAATCGTAGATAATTTTCAAATGTTCGCACGAATCGGTGTCATTGAGCTGCTCTGGCTGTTAGTGTTCGTAAATATAAACCTAGCGATCATGAACCTTCTCCCCATTCCTGTCTTAGACGGTGGCCACATGATGTTTGCCACCATCGCCAAGATTACTGGCCGTCCCATACCAAGGCAGTTTTTGGAAGGCACTCAGGCGGCCTTTGCCATCTTATTATTCTCATTTATGATCTACGTTACGTTTTTTGACGTAGGCAGAATTTTTGATCGAGTCGGAAACTGATTTTCGTGATGGAGCCCTACTGTCACTCTCGCTTTCAAACAAAACGCTGGAAAACACGTGCCGTCAATGTCGGCGGCGTGTGCATTGGCGGCGATAATCCAATACGGGTCCAGTCGATGACCACCACCGACACCTGTGACGTGGATGCGACTATACGCCAGACGATAGAACTCGCTGAGGCTGGCTGTGAAATCGTCCGCATCACCGCTCCGACCTTAGCGGCGGGAAGAGCACTGGGGGAAATTAGAAAGGGACTCATCCAGGCCAAGGTGGCGATTCCCCTCGTGGCAGATATCCACTTCTTACCGAAAGTGGCTATGGAGGCCGTCAATCACGTTGATAAGGTCCGCATCAACCCGGGCAATTATGCCGACCGGAAGACGTTTAAAATACGTGAGTATTCAGACGATCAATACGACGAAGAAATGGAGCGCCTTCATGAGGCTTTTTCACCCATCGTCTTGCGGACTAAGGAGCTGGGTAAGGCCATGCGCATCGGAACCAACCACGGGTCGCTTTCCGATCGTATCATGAATCGTTATGGCGATTCACCCTTGGGCATGGTCGAGTCGGCGCTGGAGTTTATTCGCATCGCGAAATCGCACGGCTTTCACGATATCATTTTATCCATGAAGGCCTCAAATCCCAAGGTAATGATTGAGGCCTATCGGCTGGCCGTTTCGAAAATGAAGTCGGAGGGCATGGCTTATCCTCTTCATCTTGGTGTAACCGAAGCCGGTGACGGTGAAGACGCGCGCATCAAAAGCACCATCGGTATCGGTACCTTACTCTACGATGGACTGGGCGATACCATACGCGTGTCATTGACGGAGGATCCCGTCTACGAAGTCCCAGTAGCTCGGGCTCTGGCTGAGCACGCCACTATACTGCGCAATCGGCAATTTGAGGAAGATCTCTCCACGCACGATTCGATCAATCCTTTCGAATTCAATCGACGGATCTCTAGAGCTACCAAACTTGGCACAAGCCTCAGGCCTTTAGCCGCAGGTGCCAACGCAACCGTTCCAGTCTGGGTCCGCCCAGATCCAAATCTCGCCGGGCAGGAACTGATCAACGCAGTTTGCCACTATCAGATTCGATATAAGGACAACCCGGTCGAGGGCCTGATCCTGAAGACCCCCGATCCAGAGACCTTGATTCAGAATTTGAAAATAGCAGAAGCTCTCCAGAGCACTGTTGCCTGTTTTGTTTTGGAAGTCAGCGAGAATCTAGATCCTCAGGTAATATTAGAACATGCTCAAACGGCGAGAGGCCTGATCTTCTCTAGAACATTTACCCATGCAGACGAGATTGCCCCGTGGCATGAGCTAACTTCCCTGCTAAATGCTACCCTCGCAATCAATTCTACTGCAGAAAACTGGCAGAGTCTTTTGGCGAAACTCCCCACCTCTCACGTCATCGCTGGAGCCCTGATCGAGCCAAACGCTATGCACGCGCTGGGACAATATCGCCAAATTGTAGAAACTTTGAGAGGGCGAGAGATTCCTCTTTGGATCAGGCTGAATGCGGACAGCCATATTTATACGCCAGAAGGATTCAGCGACCGCCTCATGGAGTCGGCTTTGTTGGCGGGCCCCCTACTGTGTGACGGCTTGGGTGATATATTAAGCGTGGAAACCGTAACGAATTTACCGCAAGCGGTTATGCTGGGATACAACATATTGCAGGGCGCGCGTGTGCGGATATCAAAGACAGAATATGTTGCTTGCCCAAGCTGCGGCAGGACTTTGTTTGACCTGCAAACGACCACGGCCCGTGTGAAGGAAAAAACCTCTCACCTCAAAGGCGTTACAATCGCTGTCATGGGCTGTATTGTAAATGGTCCCGGAGAGATGGCAGATGCGGATTTCGGCTATGTCGGCGGTGCTCCAGGTAAAATCAATTTATATGTAGGAAAGAAGTGCGTAAAAAATGGGATTCCTTCGGAATTTGCGGTCGATGAGCTCGTGTCGCTCATTAAAGAACATGGCAAATGGGTGGAGCAGGAACCCGTTTTGGCGTAGTTCAGGAATTTTCTGTTAATTCCGAATCGCCCAGCGAAACTTCGTGAGTCGACTGTTCATTAATCAGCTAAAGCTAAACCCCCACCCCAAGTCTAAATGCGCATTCTGTTAACTACCTCAGTTTTCGTTTCTATCCTCCTCTCGTCTGCTCATTCTGAAGAGCCAGGCGTAACACAGATCATTCACATGCCTAGCTTCGATAAATTCTAAAGCTACATATATTCGCGCATGGCAAATGCAGTGAATCCGAAAAGCCTTGCACGTAGGTGGTTAGCATTCAATTTGTTATGACGTGCACGACCCAACTGGATCAGGCGCACCTAAGACTATGCTTGAAGATATCGAAACCGTTCTTGTCAGCGAAAACTCGCTTCAACGACGGGTTGTGGAAATCGGCAAGCAGATAGACCAGATCTATCAAGGCGATGAGATTGTAGTCATTTCGATCGTTAATGGTGCAGTGATCTTTACGGCGGATTTGATGCGAGCAATCAAGTTGCCTGTGATGCTAGATTGCTTGCACGTGTCATCATACAAGGCTGGACCACAGTCATTTACCGAACAGGACATCGCTGAGCAAATACACCTCAATTTAAGAGGTCGCTCCGTCCTTCTGATAGACGACATCCTCGATACAGGCCTCACACTCCAAAAGGTTCACCGTGCTCTGCGGAGTCTTGGCCCGCGTGACATTCGGACTTGTGTTCTGCTACGTAAACAGGGTCGCCAAGCTACACCATTCTTGGCTGATATAGTAGGCTTTGATGTTCCTGATGAGGCGGTTGTCGGGTATGGTATCGATTATTCAGAGAAATACCGCAACATGCCTTTCATAGGCATTCTACGCCCCGAGTGCATGAACACGCCTATCTGGGTTTGAATTAGGAACGATTGGAAAGGCGCTCGTTAAGAGCTGCTAGCTCAGCGTCACTCATTCGGGAACAGATCAGTTCCAGCCTAGGATGATCGACATCGAGTATGTCGGATATTACGATGAGGTTATTCTCCTTCTGTATCTGAGACCGTAGTCCAGAGCCTTCATACCCACGGATATATTCCCCTCCTCGTCCATCCTCACCAATTTCCGTGACGGCAAGGATCTTAATCATGCTATCGTGCTTTCCTCGCCTCGTGGAGATAGCGAGCACATCACCTGGCACGACTTCCTTTCCCAGTACGTCTTTCATTGTATTTGGACATAAAAATGCGTGGGCCTGGAGGGCCCACGCGCACAGAAACTAAACAGGC
This sequence comes from Opitutales bacterium, assembly GCA_013215165.1. Lineage (NCBI taxonomy): Bacteria > Pseudomonadati > Verrucomicrobiota > Opitutia > Opitutales > Opitutales bacterium. The sequence goes on from JABSRG010000020.1 coordinate 20,262, forward strand.
TATACGTTAAGCCGGAACTCCAGCTGGCTCTCCACCGAAGTCGCCGTCTTTGAGTTTTTTGGGCTCTTTGGCTGCCTTTGAAGACTCGTCTTCCTCTTCGTCGCTTTTCACTTCAGGTTTCTTAACAGGAACGACTGGGCTCTGAATGGAGCCAGTATCCAAGATCTCCTTAACATGGATGCCCTCCAGGGTCTCAAACTCGAGTAGTGCCTCAGCCAACGCATCGAGAGCAGCACGATGTTCCGTAAGGATTTCAAGCGCACGTTGATGCTGCCCTTCCACAAGATCAAAGATCTTAGAATCAATTTTCTGGGCGGTATCTTCGGAGTAGTTCTGATCACGAGATATCTCCTTACCTAAAAAGACATGATCTTGGTTATCTCCATAAGCGACTGGGCCGAGATCAGTCATGCCCCAATCACATACCATGCTACGGGCGATCTTGGTAACCATTTTAATATCTCCAGAGGCACCCGTGGTGATATCGCCCATGACGAGCTCTTCTGCGGCGCGCCCGCCCATGCCCGTGCACATCTGATTCATCAGGCGGCGTTTGGCTTGATTGAGGATATCTTTTTTCGGGATAAACATGGTACTCCCTAGAGACTGTCCACGCGGGATGATGGTTACCTTGTGAACGGGAAGGAAACCGTCATCAATGACTGCCTGCACAATAGCGTGGCCGGCTTCGTGCCATGCAGTAATCCGCCGATCCTCATCGTCCATGAGCTTCCGGCGTTCACGTCCGAAAGCAATCTTCTCACGGGCCTCATCGATGTCTTGATGGCTAACTTCTTTTTTATTGGTCCGCGCAGCGACAAGGGCTGCTTCATTCAGAAGATTTGCTAGATCCGCCCCCGAAAATCCGGGAGTATTGCGGGCGACAATGTCGAGATCGACATGCTTGGATAATGCTATCTTCTTTGCGTGGACCTTCAGAATCTCTTCCCGACCCTTGCGGTCTGGAAGATCAATCACGACTTGACGGTCAAAACGTCCGGGACGGAGTAATGCGTTATCCAAGACATCTGGGCGATTGGTTGCGGCAATAATGATGACACCTTCGTGTCCATCAAAACCATCCATTTCAACGAGCAGAGAGTTGAGAGTCTGCTCACGCTCATCATTTCCGCCTCCGAGTCCAGCTCCGCGCTGACGACCCACGGCGTCTATCTCATCAATAAAAATCAAACATGGTGCATTCTTTCGCCCTTGTTCAAACATGTCGCGCACGCGGGCGGCGCCGACACCGACAAACATCTCCACAAAATCAGATCCACTGATGCTAAAAAACGGCACCTCAGCCTCGCCAGCGACAGCTCGAGCAAGGAGTGTTTTACCCGTTCCCGGAGGACCCACCATCAAAACGCCCTTAGGAATACGTCCACCAATGCGCTGAAATTTTTTGGGATCTTTGAGGAAGTCGACGATCTCAGATACTTCCTCTTTGGCCTCCTCGCAACCTGCGACCTGGGCAAAAGTGACGCGTTCGCGGTCGCGTGTCAGCATCTTCGCCTTACTCTTTCCAAAACTCATCGCACCACGGCCCGCATTGCGTAGCTGGCGGATAAAAAGGAAATAAAGCAGCGCAATGATGATCACGAATGGCAGGAGTCCAAAAAGGAGATCCATTAAATAATTGCCTCCAGCCTTTTCCTTCAACACACGCTGGAGAATGAGATGCTGTTCATCAATAACGCGCCCCGAGGCGCGAAAAGGTATCGGCTCGGCAACGCCTGTCGAAGTGACTCCTTCTGAATTGAATTCTTCGCCAGGGCGATACATGCCCTCAATTGTGTAGTATTGGTATCCGCCTTGAGGGTCCTGAGTCATCGTGCCTTCGATGACCTGGTTGTTTTCAATGGCTTGCACCACCTGTGGTATCTTCCAGGTGGTAAACTCGGTTTCAGTTGTTCCATTAATCTGCCACACACCGATGATGGCAGCGAAAATGATTAACCAAATTATGATGACTTTGGGCTGAAAGCGATCGGGAGGCTGTGGGGCACGTTGGCCGCCTTGCTTATTTGAAGGGTCTGATTCTGACATTTTTCGTAAAAGATAATGGGAAATTAGCGGTGTCTGTAAGTCAACCGAAGAGCATGATTGTGGTGGGACAAGACTTTCCATGCTTCAGCAGGGGGAAATCCTGGTCGCCAAACCATACGATCTGTCCCATCTACGACAATCGGCATCTCATCTCGTTCCCGAAGTGGAATCTTCTTATCTATAAACACATCCTTGAGTTTTCTTTTACCCGGTGCGCCCATAGCGTGAAATGTATCTCCCGGCCGACGAGGTCTAAGAGAAAACGAGGGCACGCATTCAGAATCGATTCCGATGATTGCCTCTATCATCGGATTGATGGGCTTGCTTCGAATTTCCTCCTGAAACCCAGACCCTTTGCCCAAAAGCTCGACTTCAAAGTACCCAACCCAAGGACAGTGGGTCTCCGCTCCGACTGGCAGGCTAGAGTGATAGTCGCAGATATACTCTTTGTCCTTCGCCAGGAGCTGAATCTCGCCATCCTCTGCAGCGATTCGCCATGTCGATGATAATTGTTGATCTAAGCTGTCACTATCGTAATCAGCGACGATTTTTGCTAAGAGCCTACGCTCTGGATAAGCCCCGGTATGATGCTGTATCCACCTACCGACATACGCTTTTTTCAAGGCTTTTGGGAAGGGATGCAATGTCGCCAAAGAGACACTTTTTTCTTTGAAATTTTCCCCGATTGCCCAGTCAAAGACCTCTCCGACATCTTCCATCAGCTCTCGAAATCCTCCGACGGCAGATGAGAGGTTTCGACCTTCGCGCTCTGCCAATTCGCTGAGCTGGGGGATGACCTTTGCTCGAATAAAATTACGTGCATAGGCTGCGTCTGCATTACTTTGGTCTTCTCTCCAATCGAGCCCGATTTGCTGAAGAAAAGCCTCAAGGTCAGCTTTTGTCTTCCCCAATAAAGGTCGCAGCCGCTTGGTGCCTAATTCATCGCAGGATAGCGGTCGGGGCGCAGCCAATCCCTCTACCGAAGACTGTCGTAGCAGGCGCAACAAGACGGTCTCCAGGACATCTCCGGCATGGTGCCCAGTGATCACTCCTTCCAAACGCTCCTGACGGACGATCTCAGCGACAAAAGCCTGTCTCTGCTCTCTAAGCTGCGCCTCGGAAGCACTTGAATCCACGCTGCCCTGACCGACCAAGCACGCTACACCTAGTGTAGCAGACAAGGCCTGAACCCAACGTGCATCATCCTCAGACGCCACGCCTCGTAATCCATGGTCAAAGTGTATGACGACCAATCGCTCAGCACCCAGATAAGCCAATGCCCATAACACGGCGCACACGGAGTCGCATCCCCCGCTGCAACTCACTCCCCAGCGACCTATACTCCTTGCTATCTCGCTCGATACTGCCGCTGGAATATCCCAGGTATGACGAATTTCTTTGAAGGTATCCGGTTGGGTGTGCCAATCCATTGTAACCATTCCGAATTTCGACAGATCCGAAACCCGCTCTAGGTGGCGAGAACCAGTTTGTCTGATCCGAACAAGGGTTGGATCGCTGCGGGAATTGAGATACTGCCGTCCGGTTGATAGTTGTTTTCCAAGAGCGCTCCAAGCACGCGAGGAATGGCCAGAGCAGAGCCATTGAGCGTGTGAACGAATGCTGGTTTACCGTCCTCACCCCGGAATCGGATATTGGCCCGCCGCGCCTGAAAATCGGAAAAACTGCTACAACTCGAGACCTCAAGCCATCGTTTTTGACCGGCAGCGTAGACTTCGAGATCGTATTGTCTATGATTCGCGAAGCCGATATCTCCTGCTGCCATAAGCAGAGTGCGAAAGGGTAACTGTAGTTTGCGCAGCACGCTTTCCCCGTGTGCCCGCAGATCTTCGAGCATCGCGAGGCTTTCATTCGGCTTCACCCATGCGACCACCTCAACTTTGTCGAACTGGTGAAGACGATTAAGGCCGCGCACATGCGCCCCCCAACTCCCAGCCTCTCTTCGGAAACATGGCGTGTGGCCACAGCGCTTCAGGGGCAGAATCTTTGGGTCGATTATCTCGTCTCGAAAATAATTGGTAATGGGAAGCTCGGCAGTCGGTATGAGATAAAGCTCTTCGCTCCTATCCCAATACATTTGCCCCTCTTTGTCAGGAAGTTGTCCCGTAGCTGTCGCACTCGCAGCATTTACCAAAAGGGGTGCCAAGACCTCTTCAAAACCAGCCGCCTGAGCCTCATTGAGGAAAAATTGGAGTAAGCTTCGTACCAGCCTCGCCATTGGGCCCACGTAAAATGGGAAGCCCGCACCGGTAACTTTTGACCCGCGATCAAAGTCGACTGCGGTTGAGAAACCGGGGATATCAAAATGAGGAATTGCATGTGGGTAGGCACCGGTTTCTGCCTCAACCAAAACCTCTTCAGCATCTTCCTCTGTTTTGCCATCGGGAATATCATGAGCAGGAACATTGGGAACTACCATCAAGGCCGCTCTGAAAGCCTCATCTGCTGCCTTGGCATCAGCGTCGAGCGCTTTAGCTCGCGCGGCTAACTCCTTGGTCTCCCCCACTTTTGACATGAACGCTTCTGAACCCTTTTTCAAAGACGCCATATCCTTACTCGCAGCCTTTTGCGCTGCTCGGGCTTGCTCTGCTTCTGTGATCAGCTCGCGGCGACGGGAATCCAAGGACAGCACGGCATCTATATCGCAGGCAAACTTCTTGCGCGCGATCGCTGCTTTTACTGCTTCGGGATTTTCCCTGAGGAGCTTGATATCGATCATAGCAGCCGGAAACTGTTGCCAAGGCCGTGGACCGTCAAGCTCGCGGTCAGACCTATGTATCAACGCTTGCTTACGCTGCACTCACACAGGCCTGACACGCTCGACTTCTCCAGAGTGAATTCTATGCACTTTGCCACGCTCGTCTTCAAGCAACAAGACCCCTGTTGGCTCGATACCATAAACGACGCCGTTGACGGGAGCATCGCCCCGTTGAATGACAATTTTTTGCCCTGAAAGTGCATCATAGGCCGGCCACAATGCGACCAATTGACGAGCGGTCTCAGGAGCATTTAAGGATTCGAATGCTTCGATCACCGCCCCGATCACCACCGCTGCGATCTCGGAGGCGTAGAGCTTCTTTCCGGTGTAATGCGAAAGAGATGTTACCGAAAATCCAGAAGAGCTCGGCTTATCATTTATATTTAGGCCCACTCCGAAAACGAGATCGCGGACTTCATCGTAGTCCACTCTCGCCTCTGTGAGCATGCCACCCACTTTCTGTCCATCAATCCACAGGTCATTCGGCCATTTTATTTGGATCGGTATCTCCGTCAGGCGTTGCAATGCGCGCGCAATGTGAATGCCCACCCAGACTGTCCAGCGCTGAAGATCTGCCGGAACCATCTTGGGACGAAATAATGCGGACAAATAAAGGTTCTCGTCAGATTCGCTGACCCAGACGCGTCCATGGCGCCCTCGCCCGTTAGTTTGCTGCCCAGCCACAATAAAATGGGGCGTCGGCCGGCGATCCGCCAACCAACGCTCAGCCTCAGAGTTGGTACTGTCGACGACATTGTGAACCGATAGAGACACATCCGTATGTCCTGCGTCTCCTAATCGATTGAGCACCCATTCTCTGTGCACGCGATGAGGGAAGCGCGTGATTCGATACCCCTTGCGTCTGACAGCTTCAAACTCAAAGCCTTCTTCGCGCAATTGTTCGAACACCTTCCAGACCGAAACGCGTGAAACTCCGAGAATAGACGCTAAGTGTGCCCCGGAGACGAACGCCTCAGGTCCCCTAAGTAGCTCTTTTAAAATGGTGAAACACGCGTTCTCAGTGCCCATCAAATCTCACTTTCACGGGCAAAATCCCATAGGCTGCCTGAAGGAGACACAGTCTATCGGAAGCAAATAATGGACTTCTATTCATTTATACAGGAGGTTTTGAGTAGAACAGCAAGGATTTGACCATAACCGATGACAATCATAACGCTACTTGCTGGAAGGCCCTACAATGAGCTGGGTCAAACCGATTTTATTTCCATGTCACATTCATTGCCCAGTATTTATGGTGAAACGCTTCAGAGCCTCACTGCATCTCTGAAAGAAGCGGGGCAACCTGCCTTTCGCGCAGGCCAAATCATGCAATGGCTCTACCGAAAGCGCGTCGATTCATGGGAAGCGATGGCAAACATTCCTAAGAAGTTACGCCTTTGGCTTTCTGAGCAATATGACCTCATGCCGTCGAACATTCTGCTCAAAAAGGATGCATCAGATGTCACAAATAAGCTCCTTATCCAATACCCGGATCGCTCTCTGGTTGAAACCGTGGTCATCCGCGCACCCATGACTGGAGTTGGCCAAGAAAATTCCAGGAAAACGGTCTGTGTTTCCAGCCAGGTAGGATGTGCCTATGGCTGTAGGTTTTGTGCGAGTGGGATTGCTGGATTCAAACGCGACTTATCGACCGCAGAAATCGTTTCCCAGCTCATTCACGCGACGCGATCCATCGAGTCGGAAGATCAAGATTCTGATCGCGGAGATCAAGCTGCGTTCGACAACATAGTCATGATGGGGATGGGCGAACCTCTTTCGAACTATGAAAACGTGATACCCGCGCTCAAAATTCTCAATGCGGAGTGGGGACTCAATTTTGGTGCCCGCCGCATCACGCTGTCCACTTCCGGACTTGTCCCAGAGATTCGCCGCCTCGCAGATGAACCGATCAGCCTGCGCCTTGCGGTCTCTCTTCATGGTGCCACCAATGACGTGCGCCGACAAATCATGTCAATCAATCGAAAATACCCGCTCGAAGAACTATTGCCAGCAATCGACTATTTTCGCTCTAAGAATGGGCGGATGGTGACGCTCGAGTATATTTTGATCGACGAGGTAAACGATTCTCTCGAACAAGCTCAGGCTCTGGCAAAAATAGCCGAAGACCTCCATGCTCATGTGAACTGTATCCCATACAATAACGTCGATGGACTCAAATGGCGACGCCCGTCAATGAATCGGCAAAACACGTTTGTCCAAATACTCAAAAAGGAACGCGTCAGCGTCACCATACGGAGGGAAAAAGGACATGACATCGATGCAGCCTGCGGGCAACTTCGCCTGAAGAAAGAAGCTGAACAGGGCGAATATGTCCATGTGAGGTAGACCTACTCGTCCTCAGTAAACGCACAAATTGTATTTACCGGGATGTTTGCGCCTTCGAGACGTTTACTTCCTTGGAGTTCGGGCAAGTCGATGATTGCCGCTACTTCTACCTCATTGACGCCGATTTCATGATATAAGTTGACTGATGCCATGAGCGTGCCACCCGTCGCAATCAAATCGTCGATCAATAGCAATCGATCATGCGTTTCCGCAGAATTCAAATGCACCTCTACGGATTCGGAGCCGTATTCCAATGTATAGGATCTTTCCAAGGTTTCCGGGGGCAGTTTCCCTTTTTTACGGACGAGAGACAAAGGAAGCTGACACGCATGAGCCACAGCTCCTGCGACAATGAAACCACGTGCATCGATTCCGGCCACCCGGGTGATTCTACGGTCGTGAACCAGGTCCGAGAACCAACCCACCAATAACTGAAAGGATTCTACATGAGAGAAAAGCGGGGTAACGTCGCGGTAGTTTACATTCGCAATGGGCCAATCCCTTACGGTACGGACTTTCGATTTGATCAAATCGGTCACATTATCAGGTGAGATACTCATAATCAGTCGGGTTCTAAATGTAATACATTTTGTCGTCCTCGGGCTTCATGACATCCCTCAGAGTAACGGACTTCAGCTTTCCGTGAATTTGTTGAACCAGCCCGTTCCATACCACTGATATATGTCGACCATGTTCGCCGTCCGGTTTCATCGAATTATCTAGGATATCACTATCCGTCGCTCGAATGATGTCATAGACCGTGACCAAGTCAGGGGACTGGGTTAAAAAATAGCCACCTTGTTTGCCGCGCCGACTCCCAACCAAGCCCGAGTTACGCAGCTCATTGAGGATCTGAACTAAGTAATTACTCGGGACAGACTCGGTTCGAGATAGAAAATCGATCTGTGCCAACTTATCTTGCCCATAGATTTTACCCAGCTGAGCCAAGACTCGCAAAGCATATTCAGTTCTTAAAGATAGCCGCACAATTTGCGAAAATGGTCGAGTGTGAGGCTCAAGAAAAGGCCAAAACTATCTTCACACGGACATGTCAGATCGAGCATCATATATGTGTGCTAGAAGCGCTTCGGTCTCCTGAAGATTTACGCACGCATCCGTGACAGATACACCGTATTTAAGGGAATCGAGCGGACCCGCTAACTTTTGTTTTCCCTCGTTAATATTACTCTCGATCATCACCCCGAAAATCGATCGGTTGCCGTTGGTTTTTTGCTGTATCACATCCTCGAGCACGGTACGTTGGCACGTATGATCGTAGCGCGAATTTGCGTGGGAACAATCCACCATGAGCTGCGGCTTAAACCCAAGACTCTCCAAGCGCGCCTCCACAGTCTCAACATGCTGCATGCTGTAGTTTGGCTCATAGCCTGAAGCACCCTTAGCTCCACGGAGTATGATGTGGGTTTTATCGTTTCCACGCGTCCGCACAATCGAAGCCTCTCCGGCATCGTTTATACTGAGGAAGGCATGAGGTGAGCCTGAAGAGATCATCGCATTCATCGGGGAGTCGAGCGACCCGTCTGTGCCATTCTTCAATCCGACAGGGGCAGAGAGCCCACTCGCCATCTGGCGATGCGTCTGAGATTCGGTGGTCCGCGCTCCAATAGAGACCCATGAGACCAGTTCACCAATGTAGGCTGCAATGACCGGATCTAGGAGTTCGGTGCCGGCGGGCACCCCCATTTCGTTTATCTCGATGAGAAGAGAACGGCACAGTTTCAGACCGTTATTCATATCGTATGAACCGTCGAGATGAGGATCGTTGATCAGACCTTTCCAACCAATCGACGTGCGTGGTTTTTCAAAATAGACACGCATGATGATTTCGATGCGATCGCCGAAGCGCTTTCGAAAGCCCTGTATAGCCTGAGCGTATTCGAGAGCCGCCTTTGGGTCGTGGATAGAACAAGGCCCTACTACTACTACAAAGCGATCATCGTCTCCGTCGAGAATCCGAAAAAGCGCCTCGCGCCCCTTGGCTATAGTCCTCTCAGCATCATCAGTCGAAGGAATCGATTTTCTGATTTCAGAAATCGAAACCAGATTTTCGTAACTCTCGATATTGAGGTTGTTTATTGATGTTTTAGATGGGTTCATGATGGCAAAAAAAAGCCCGCAATCCTGAAGTCTGGATGGCGGGCCGTGTTAAAAGTGTAATCTGCGCAACAGTCAGTTTTTACAAGGCAAGCCATCCCTGCTACCAAAGTAGAAGTAAAAATAAAAATAGGCTGCTTTGTGAGGAGTCATGTATTGGTTAAGGCTAGAGACGTCTGAATCTTTAAGTAATTGAGTCAACCATCTTTTCTTAACGCTTACCAAGTCGTGAGCAACAGATCTCTGACCTCGGTCGCGAGAAGCGAGGCAAATACCGGAGTTTGCACGAACTCAGATTGACTCACACCCCGACGTGCTAGGACATCGACAGAAATCTCAAGTTCTTGTTCTTGGATCCAGGCGCGTCCGTCGACATTGGAGACTAAGTCGACTACCGCGATCAGATTGCCGCGGTAAACAGCCGCCAAACCAGAGTCGTCGGCCCGCGATGCAATGCGCTGCCGATCATAATCCATTAGCCTCAGGCTCAATATCGCATCGGCCTCTACTGCCGACCCAACAACTTGGAACTTCCCCGTTTGGGCTAGCTCACTTCTAAGAGCCTGAACGACGGGAACGCGCAACTCTGGGTAGTAGGTTTCATTATCAGGCAACTCTACAAAAATGCGGTTTACTTGCCCAATCACCGCTGAATGGGGTATCCCCATCTGGTATTGAGAACATCCAGAGAGGAATCCAAGGAATCCAATTAAGAACAAGGGACGAAGCAGCATCTTATTCCACACTTCCGGGGAGTCCGTCCCCGCCTCTAATATTTTGCCAAACTGAATCCATCCCCATATCAAACCTAGGTGGCCGTGCGCCTGCCTCGATAGACTCGATTCTTTCGCGTGCTAGATTTGCAGCATGGGTATTCGGACCGACGGTGATCGCCTCGTTATAAAATGCTAAAGCAGCGGTCGTATTCTTTCTAAACCGGAAATAGAAATCGCCCGTGTTATATTTCGAAGCAGCAAAGATTTCGCGCATGTAGGACAAGCCAGCCTCTGCCTCAGGCACAAGACTGCTTGCAGGAAACAAAATTAAGAAGTCTTCGTAATAACTAATAGCCTCGCGAGTCGCACCCTGGTCATATGCCGTGCCATCCACGAGTGACGCGTAGGTTCTTGCCAGCTCCAGGTACGCATCAGCCGCGAGGGTCGAGTCTGGGTATATGTTGATAAGACGATCCAATGCGTCGATTGCGAATTCGGGCTCATCACGCTCAACTGATATTTTGGCGATGTTCATCAACGCCAAAGGCGCATACTCTGTAAAAGGTCCGTTTCTCAGCACACCTTCAAAATAATCTCGCGCTTTCCGCGTGCTCTTAAATGTAGGAATAATACCAAATATGCGCCCCCGAGCCCCATCCATGAGTGACGTCGCTATTTCAAATTGGGTAGCTACGATGTCGTTGAAACCCTCATAATCTGGGTAGCGAATCAACGTGATCCGAGTCATCTCAAAAGCTTCATGCCATTTACTCCGGGACATATGGATCCGAGCGATTTGCATCAAAGCATCGGGCGCAGGAATGGTGCGCTGATAATCGTCAGCAATTTTTTCAAAGAGGCCTTTAGCACGGCCCTCCTTTCCTACCTCCAGAGCAGCTAATCCATCTTCATAGAGACGCGCCGCTTCCTGCTCTTCCTCAAGAGTCGCTGGGCGTAAATTTAGGATCTCTTCTTCCCGTGATGTGAACCAACCAAACGGATCATACCAGGCAGCGCAGAGGCCATCGGCAAGAGACAGTGCAAAAAAGAAAAGGGTAAATGAGCGAAATTTGCTGATCATGGTAAATGTCAGTGCCATCGAATGAGGGTTGCAGACCACGTCAGCCCAGCGCCGAAGGCAACCAATAAAATTAAGTCTCCCGTTTCGATCTCTCCCTTGCTGATCACCTCTTCGAGTGCAATCGGCACCGAAGCAGCAGAGGTATTACCGTATCGCTCGAGGTTTACAAAGAATTTTTCAGGAGGTATTTCCAGATACTTAGCCATACTGTCGATCATGCGGAGGTTCGCCTGATGCGGGATAATCCAGCGGATATCTTCGGGGCGAATATTATTCCGCTCCATAACATCTCGACACAGACGGTTCACTACCTTGACCACCACCTTAAACAAATCCCGACCACGCATCTTGAGGAAATGACCGCGTGCATCAATCGTCTGCTGGCGCGCTGGCATAGCTGAACCTCCGGCCGGTTGGCAAAGTAATGATGGGTCTGATCCATCACTGCGCGAGAGACAGTCTAAAATACCGATATCTCGGCCGTCTACGCGAGAGAGCACCGCCGCACCGGCACCATCTCCGAAAAGTACGCAGGTTGCGCGGTCCTCCCAATCCAAAATTCCCGATACCTTGTCTGCTCCAATGACAAGGGCATGGTCTATTCTTCCCGTGCGCAAAAGTCCTTCTGCAACCTGCACTGCGTAGGTGAAACCACTGCAAGCTGCCTCAAGATCGAAAGCCATGATCTGCCCGATTCCCAGTCGGTCCTGTAATAAGCAAGCCGTCGCCGGAAAGGGCATATCCGGCGTCATAGTCGCCACCACAATCAAACCGATGTCCTCCTTCTCTACCCCGGACCGCTCAATAGCCTGAAGCGCGGCTTGCTCGGCCATATCGAGCGTCGTTTGACCATCCGCCGCTATCCGCCGCTCTCGAATACCCGTTCGACTGCGTATCCATTCATCGTTGGTATCAACAATCTGTGATAGGTCATCATTCGTCAGGCGTTTCTCCGGGACATAGGCCCCCACCCCGCTCAAAACCACGGCCGTTTCTACTGTCATGAAAGTTCAAGAATTTTATTCGCTTGCTCGATGTCATCGTGGGTGTGCCCAATCATATCGCGTCGGGCGAGATCCACTCCAATTCGTATCGCACTTGCAATCGCAAATCGATTAGAAGACCCATGGGATTTGAGGACGTTTCCTTTGAGTCCAAGAAACGGGGCCCCACCATATTGTTCCGGGCTCAAGCGTTTTTTAAGGTCCACGAATACGCCCTTCATCATGAGCGCCCCGAGTTTGCGCATCCAGCTACTAGAAGCGACCTCCGCTTTAATCTCTTCTATGAGAAATTTGTAGAGCGATTCGGATGTTTTGAGGAGGATGTTACCCACAAAACCATCGGCCACAACCACATCGACCTCGCCGCCATACACCTGAAAACCCTCGATTAATCCACGGTAATTAATTACACCATCCAGTTGTTTTAACAGGGCATGCGTTGCGATCGTGCGCTCATTCCCCTTGCCCTCTTCTGTTCCGATGGTCAGCAAACCGACTCGTGGGTTTTCAACCTCCAAGCCCCATTCGGCATAATTTGATCCCAAGATTGCGTTGTGGACAAGGTGTTCTGGGTCTGGATCTGGATTTGCTCCTGAATCCAACAATACATAATGTCCTCCTTTGCATGGAATAACCGTAGCAATGGCAGGGCGCTCCACTCCAGCCAAAGGCCGGAGTTTTATGGTGCCTCCCGCCATGAGCGCTCCGGTGTTTCCACAGCTTAATACCGCGCGAGCGTTGCCACTTTTCACCAGATCGATCGCCTGCATCATCGACGAATCCCGCTTCTTTTTGACGGCATCGACTGCTTTGTCGTTCATATCTACGACCTGGCTTGTCTTGAGAACGGAGAGACGGCCATCATATGCCTTCCCTTCCCCCGCTAAGAATCTGTCAAGAACGTCATCGGCACCCACGGCCACAATACCCTCCAAAGAAGGATCATTTTTCAATGCCAGGCAGATGCCGCGAAGAATTTCTTCAGGGCCTTTGTCCCCACCCATAATGTCGACAGCGATAGTGCCGCTGCACGTATTTTGAGCACCCATGCTTCTAGGTGCGCTCGAACTATCAACTGAGGTGACCACAGCGAAGAACTCTCGTGATCAGAGCTCTAAGTCAACAGTCTTAGATTTCGACATCGACGACCTGGCGGCCACGATACATCCCATTAGCCGGATTAACACGGTGTGGGATAAAGATAGAACCATCACTGGGGTCACGTGCGAGAATAGGAGCTTTAAATCGGTTGGCTCCACGACGGAGGCGGCTGCGACGTTTAGACTGTTTACGTTTGGGTTGTGCCATGGGAAATTCCTTTATTTATAGAAACGAAAAATACTGCCCTAGGGAAAGATTCGGTCAAGTGTTTAATTAGCGCGTTTTGGTTTGCGGGCGCAATTAAAGTAACGAGGTTTATTCGAACTATGGATCTACAACAAGGGCAGTTGGGAAAGCTCCTCGTATCTTCGATTCCACTCTTGGTTTGCCTCTGAGAGAATTGATACAACAACACTGTTTCTCGTCACTAAGCGAAAAGTGCCTCGCTTTCACCGATGATGCACATCACACAAGCGACAAAACTAACGCTCGAGTCTATCTAGAGCCCAGGCACTGGGTGACCGGAACCATGCTAATTTGGTTTTTAGAGCAAATCTCTAAACGGAGATTCTGATAATGCTGCCTATTGCCCAATCTCCGCTGAGGAGTCCTGTTCGAGAAAGGCCTCTATGTTTTCGGCCCCGATTTCAAGGGCTATCACCACATCAGTGAAATTTCCATCACCCCCACCATACATGTCCTCGAACCCGACTAGAAGAGCATCATCGCCGACAACGCCGTGTACCACCATGTGGTTCTTTTGATCGGGATTTAGTGATGGGTCCGATGTAAAAACCGGTGCATCCGGATTATTAACCCCGTCAGACACTAGAAAAAGATTAAGAGGTGTTCCTGATTGGAGATTCCCCAAATCCACGAAGTCTCCCGGTTTTAAAGGGGCTTCCTCAATACTTTCTAAGAAAGCATTCCGCTGGCTTGCGTTGGGAAAAACGAGTTGCGGGTCCCCGTTTCCTATACCTTGGCCTGTCAGATTTATGCCTAAAGAGTTTCGGTATAGCCCAGCCTCTCCAACGAAATAGACCCTTACGTTACCATCTTCAGATAGAATTAACTCGTCTGGAGAAATCGTGAGATTGTAGTCCGAAAGTGCTTCTTGGCTTTCTGTGCGCACGTACTCAAAAATCAATGGAAGTAGATCTGTTTCGAAGGCTTCGGCGCTAGCGTCATTTATTGAAGCAGTTACTTCTCCTGCAATCTCAAGACCATAAGGACGCGCATTGGACTGATACGGGATAAAGCGGCCATCTTCCGTCCATGTGCCCTTCCTATCGATCATGATTTTGTCCTCATCAGGTGATGCTAGTTTCGCCAAAGAGTTTTCTAGACTATCAATCTCAGATCTCAGTGCCTCATTTTGTAGTTTAAAGGATTCAATTTGACGCTTTAAGGCACTAACAGCTTCTAAGTCCTCTGGTAAGGCTGTGAGAAAGACTGAGTCTGCAGATACGGATGATCCCGTGCTATCGCGTGATGTCCCGGAATAGTTTAGGAAATAAATGGCTGCCGAGGTGACAAGGATGGCAGATACTATGAAGGGCAAAAGTATTTTTATTTTCATTGTCTGGCCATTAAGAATTCCTCCAGTTGGTAAAAGTTGCACAATGGCATCCGTGTCGTTGGGCTTATCTTTAGTTGCCAACTGTTGATATCACACCAATTGAGATAACACCGCAAATGCCTTATCTTAACGAGATCTTTCGTTCGAGCGCCGCTCCCCCAATTAAACGTGCAATTTTCACGCGGCTCAGGCTTAGCTAGGAGTCAAAACATATTTCAGCGTCTCAACAACCTGTTGTGGGCTTTCGGCCCAAGCTAATGCCAGGGAGTCCACCTCTTTCAGCGGATGAATGATATCAGCGCTGTGTAAAGTGATGTAAGGCGTGTTTAACGCCGCGCAGTAGCCTGCATCAAAAGCAGCGTTCCATTGCTTATATTTATCACCAAATCGCACGACGACGAGGTCTGCTTGATCGATTAATGTGCGTGTTCTTATCGCATTTACTTTGGC
This sequence comes from Opitutales bacterium, assembly GCA_013215165.1. Classification (NCBI taxonomy): domain Bacteria; kingdom Pseudomonadati; phylum Verrucomicrobiota; class Opitutia; order Opitutales; species Opitutales bacterium. The sequence goes on from JABSRG010000020.1 coordinate 35,479, forward strand.
AGATTTGTGATCGCGCCAGTAACCCTCGGATTCCGGACCGAGGTGGTCCCCGGCCGCGTCACTTGCTGCGTGGTCGGTGACAGGTGCTGTGAATTGGAGTTTCAAACCAGCAGCTTCGCATCCATCGATGATCTGTTGACGCCAATCGGTGTGGATTTCTCCTGAGAGATAAATGTTCATTGCGTTTTCTTTGATATATCACAGGCGACAAATGAGTAACTCGCGCTCGAAAATCATCTCTTTAGGCAAGCGATCGAAGAGGTGCAAAAAGAGTTCTTCATGCGACATGGTCTGCATCTTGAGGCGGTGGTGATCGAAATCCATGAGTACATCCCATTCTGCTTCCGAGTAATCCAAACCGCGCCAATCAATATCAGTGTAACGAGGAATCCAGCCCAGAGCGCTTTCTTGGGCTCCGGCACGCCCGTTGGAACGCTCGACGCACCACTTTAAAACGCGCATGTTATCTCCAAAACCAGGCCACATGAATTTACCATGTTCATCTTTACGGAACCAGTTCACATGGAAGACGCGCGGGGGTGTTTGCACCAGTTTCCCAAACTTAATGTAGTGGCGAAAATAATCACCCATGTGATAGCCGATAAAGGGCAGCATCGCCATGGGGTCACGGCGTAATTCGCCCTGTGTGCCCTCTGCTGCAGCGGTGCGCTCCGACCCCATGGTCGCTCCGAGGTATACCCCGTGCGTGTAATTAAATGCCTGGTAAACCAGCGGTACATCACTCATGCGCCGCCCTCCATAAATGAAGGCCTTTACCGGGACTCCGGCAGGATTTTCCCAATCAGGATCAATCACGGGGCAATTCGCCGCGGGTGCAGTAAATCGGCTATTGGGGTGCGCCGCCACTGAATCTGAGTCAGGAGTCCAATCATTACCTAGCCAATCAGTCAAATGGGCGGGAGTCTCCTTTGTCATACCCTCCCACCAAATATCACCATCATCCGTCAGTGCTACATTGGTGAAGATCGTATCCTGGCGACAGCTATCCATCGCGTTGGGGTTGGTATCGTAGGATGTCCCAGGAGCTACACCGAAGAATCCAGCTTCGGGGTTGATGGCACGGAGCTCCCCATTCTCGTCAGGTTTAATCCAAGCAATATCATCACCCACACAGGTCACCTTCCAGCCATCCATCTCTTTAGGGGGAATCAGCATAGCGAAATTCGTCTTTCCACAGGCGCTCGGGAAAGCCGCAGTGACGTAGGTTTTATTTCCAGCCGGATCTTCTACACCCAAAATCAGCATGTGTTCAGCGAGCCAGCCTTGGTCACGTGCCATCACTGAAGCAACGCGCAACGCGAGGCACTTCTTTCCCAAAAGCGCATTGCCCCCATAACCGCTACCGAAGGACACAATGGATCGCTCCTCAGGGAAGTGAACGATATGCGTATCCTCTGGATTGCATGGCCACACAGGTCCCTCTTCACCTGGCGCGAGCGGGTGCCCTACACTATGTAGACACGGGACAAAAAAGCCCTTGGGGTCCAGCGCATCCAAAACGGGCTGACCAATCCGCGCCATGATCCGCATATTCACCACCACATAGGGTGAATCTGAAATCTCCACGCCGATTTGTGCCAGCGGCGATCCTATCGGCCCCATACAAAACGGGATGACGTACATCGTCCGACCACGCATGCAGCCTTTAAATAGTTTTTTGAGGTAGCGTCGCATTTTCGTTGGCTCTTCCCAATTGTTTGTTGGGCCGGCGCCATCGCGATCCTGGCTACAGATAAATGTGCGTTTCTCAACACGCGCGACATCCCTGGGATCCGACCGGAAGAGATAGCTATTGGGACGCTTTGATTCGTTGAGCTTTATACACATCCCCCGATCGATCATCATTGCGAACAATTCGTTGGCCTCCTCTTGGCTGCCATCACACCAGAAGACTTGGTCTGGCTCGCACATCGCGACCATCTTTTCCACCCATTTGACGAGGGCTGCATTATCAGTTTGAGCTTTCTTGGTTACGACCGGATCTGTCATGGTTGGGATAATACTTTTGGATTTGATGAATTGGGATAACAAACACTGAGTGGGGCGAGTTTTTCCCGCACCATTTTGTTCATACAATTGTAACAACGGGTCTAACCTCAACCACTTGACCCCGGCAAGCCTCCTGCTTTGCTCAGCAGAATAAGTTCTCTCTTTAAAATTCTTTCTATGAACACTGTGACCAAATTCGGCATCGATCCATCTTCACCTCGTGGATACGCCGCGCTTCCCGAAATAAAAGACTACACCAACCTCAAGCTCGAGGCTCTAGGTCTGCGAGAAAGTAGGGCCGAAGATACTGGCTTCACACGGATGACACGTCCACTTCTCCAAAGTTTTCGAGAGCACAAACATCTCCTTTCAAATCACCTCAACCCCGTAGACCAACGCATCCAAACATTCATTGATGGGTATTTCGCAGATGTGGGTGAAGGGCTTGATCTCAACCTCCCCCATCAAACCGTCATTTTGGATCAACACGGTGTGGCGCGTGTACTGTCTCTTCCGGAGGACGGGGATCTGTTTGAATCGCCTATCATATCTAGTTACCGCATTCACCAAGGTGTATTACACAATCCAGTAAATGACCGGCGCACTACAAAAGGTGTTTTCCATGTGTCTGAAGGCGGCCTACCCATACCTGACGACAAACTTGCAGTTCCCAAAAATGCCGCTGCTCACATCCTAGCGCGCGCACTCAAGCCACCGCGGGAAATCGCAACTCTGCCCTATCAATCAGGAAAAGAAGATGCGCCGCCGGTTTGGGTTTCATTATTACTCCGCCCTATTGTGTGCCCCGAGGTGCCTGGATTTTGCTCCCAAAAACGTATGGAGGTGCGCTTCTTCGCTCCGGGCAACCTCGTTTCGAATCTCGATTTCGTCGAGTCAATCTTTGGTAACGGAGGCGACCCCAATAATGCCATCAACGATTCTGGGCTAGACCCGGAGACTTGGACCGGCACGACCGGATGCGTCATCCTCGCTCCACATTTGGTGGGGATGAAGAAAAAAGAGATTGGCCTACCCCACATCGACAATGCAACCGACCTGCAAAAAAAACATGGCATGTGCTGGGAGTCGGAGGATGAGCTTTATAACAACGGAGGCGCTTTTAAAATGACCTTCCGGACAGCGGAGGGTGTCGTGGTCACCGTAATCGCAGATAATTACTTCGGCTACTGCAAGAAAGAGGTCAAAACTCAGATCAGCTTTTCAGCAAACTTGACTGGTCTAGCCGAAGAGGAGCACGCAGGTGGAGCGCTTATTTACTCAGCCTATGACCTGGGCGAAAGCTTTGAATTTGGAGATTATTTTGATGCCGCAACGCATTCTTTCGAAGAAGTTGCTGCACAATATACCGATTTCATTGACCTCAAGCCCGAAGGCTACGGAGTCGATCGACGGTATTCCGACATCTTGTATGTGCCCGAAGACGTTCAAATCTCACTGATTGAGCAGAGCGTTACCTGGCAGAAAGATGGTATCAGCCAGGCGCTGCGGCTAGTGCCAAACACGACTTACGTTCTGCCATCTGGATACAAAGTTGAGATGATCAAACCTGCCGAAGGTCGCCGATGGCGCCTGCGAGGCACCGTTTCAGAAGGATTGTTTTGCCACAAACCATGCACCGTCTCGGGTGGTGGCAAATCCGAGATCTCAAAATCGATCTCAGACGCCATTCTTTCAGGGCCAGTCTATGTAAAAGACTACCATGCAGATTTTGCGATGCTGGCCGAGATCTTCGGACGCGACTATAGCGATCATTGCCGGGATTCAGCTTTGAATCATAAAGGCAAGCGCCCCTTCCTTGGCAATGCGCGTTCGCTGGGATCGGTGATCAAGCTCCTCACACCTTCACCAGAATTTACAGACAACTACAATACTTGGATTGAAAGCATTCCGCAGCACATCAAAGACCTCGCTTTCGTCATCAAACGTATTTATCGCGAAGACTGGGGCGAAAATTGGGCTGAACGTTTCAGTGTGGATGCCATCGATGGGCGCATGGGTAACGAACTGCGTTACAAAGGTAACAAAATGCTGACGCAGTATCTCCGTGTCGGATACAGGGCTGATGGCACATGGCGGACATTCAGCCTGCGTAAGGATTTTCTCCCCGCGACGAAGATATCCCAAGAGGACGACATCAGTGCATCCATCGTGGTTCCCTCTCGGTATATTCCTGGCTATTCACACCCCGAAAATCATCCGAGTGTTAAAGTCATTACAAATTGCGAACACCGTTTCTTCCAGCGCCCCGACGAAGCGATTCACCGCGGGTATGACAAGCAAACCGAGGCTGATATGGCAGCCGATGGAAATTTCCTTTCCAACTATCAGCCGCTCATCAAAGAAGACGCCATTAAACAAATCGAAGATCCGATACGCTTCGAGCAATACACACCGGCTATGCAGGACAGTATCCGGGCCTTTGCGGACAATCCTGACCCACCCGATTATTTCTGCTCACCGGCCAACCCGCGTATCGTTGACGGAGTCCCCACGAAGAATCCGCGCTACCTGCAGGTGCGCCCGGATATTTTAGACGATCGGACTCACTATCTCTCGACGCAGAGTACCCGACTCTATCGAAAGCTGAAGTCTACCGACCCTGTCATCAATCCCGTGAGTGCTGTGCTTACCGGAAGACGTAATAACCCTCCTGAGCCCGAAGCAGGTATCCGCTCTTTGGCGGTTTATAACCCGATCCATTACATGGAGCTTCCCGAGCTTTTTATGGAATTTATCGCCTCGATAACGGGCAAATCTCCTTCAACGACCGGCGCCGGTTCGGAAGGAGCGCTCACCAAGGCACCCTTCAATGCTATGTGGCCGATTCATGACCTGAATTATTCGCTCTTGTCGTTTGTCACGACCCGCTATGACGGCTTCCTATCCTCTGCCGGCTATGTAGGCCCTAAGTATCGCGTAGATCATGATGTTAGCTTACTCGTTCCCGAACTTTGGAGCCGAATGCGCGCCCACGAACGCAATGCAAAATATCTCAAACAAAATGGGTTTTTAGAAAAACTAAACGACTTTGAGCACAATGGAAAGACGGTCCTGGCCAGCCGTTTGGGCTACCGGATCACACCGAAATTTGTCCGTATGTTCTTTGGCCGAATTTTTAATAATCCAGCGGCGGTTTTCCCGGTAGATGTTCTGCGTCCTGAGCAACAGGATATAGAGGTGTTTGTCGATGGAGTGGACAATATCGCCGAAGCTCACAAGTGGGTGGCACAGCGCTACCTAGATGATGGATCTGTAAAAGCTGCCTGCACCCCGCTGAAAGCTTTACTCAACATTATGGCTACCGGCTCCTATGAAGGAAAGACGCTGACAGATCCCGAGATTCGTGATCTGTTTAAACCGGAAAATATCCTCAGTAGTGCGGAGTATAAGCAAGTATTGGAGAACCAACAAAATCGCGACCGAAAGGCAACTGCTCAGCGCCGGGCATACCTCGAAGCCTATCTAGATGCGAATGAAGTCTCTCCAAACATCCAGCGAACTGATATCGAGGCGCGTCTAGTCCGCCTCAAAGAGCATCAAAGCTATGTTGAAAGCGCTGACTTTCTTTCAGACATACATGGGACCATTGGGTGTGATTTTCAGGGTTAATGCCCTTCGATTTAGCTTTTCCATCAATCGGTGACGCGAGCTATCCGTATCATCGGATCCGGTCTTGCCGGTATTCATTTAGCGTGGGCGCTTCATATGCGAGGCGTTCATTTCGAGCTGATAGGTCAAGACCGGGCCTATCCAGCGTGGCAGGCATCAGCAGGCATTATTAATCCAGTCACTGGTAAGCGCGTGGTGAAGTCATGGAATATCGACGCGCTCTTGCCCTTTGCTCAGAAGAGATATGCCGAGGTCGGCCAAAAAATAGGTGTTCCATCACACTATCATAACATTCCATTAAAACGCTTTTTCCGCCCGAATAGTGACGAAATCGAACGCCTCAACGACCGTCTGAGCGATCCGGATTATACTGCCTATTTGTCTTCAAAAAACTGCGATGAACTTGGTTTCAAGATCAACCAGGCTGCATGGGTTGATGTCTCAACATTTGTCGAAGAATCGCGCGCCTACTTTTTGGCAAAAGGGCTGTTTTTTGATGATTTCATGGAATATTTCAGCATTGAGAGATGGCAGGCGAAATCGGAGCGACTCGCCATCTTTTGCGAGGGGGCTCAAGGGACTGAGAATCCTTGGTTCCATTGGCTAGACTACCGTATCTCTCGCGGCGACGTCGTGGATTTTAAGACAAAAGCCAAGTTGCCTAGCTTGTTGATTAATAAGGAAAAATGGATGTTACCTCTGGGCCCAAATGTAGGACGCATGGGTTCGACATACACCTGGGATAATCTGCTTGCTCCGCCAGACTCGAGACGACCCGACGAACTCTTCCAAAGTTTAAACAGCTCAATACCAGCTCTGAACGAGGCTGAAGTCACCACCCACAGAGTGGGCATTCGGCCAGGTACAAACGATTCGCGCCCCTACGTGGGCGAACACCCGAGACAACCTGGTATTTTTATCCTTAATGGCTTCGGTTCAAAAGGGGCATCCCAGAGTCCCTGGTGTGCTGAGGCATTAGTGAACCACATGTTAGACTGGGCGGCGATACCACAGGATATCGATGTGCAGCGCCGTGTAAAATTTGCCAGAGGCCGTCTTTAGATCAATAGACCCATTATCTCGCTGATCAGCCTTTGGCAGCATCCATGCCCCAGGTGTCCAGAAAGCTTTCGACCGTTGCCTTGAGGCCTGTCCCCACCTGTGCTTCCGAGCTTTCAGCTGCGCAGGCAATGTATTGGATTTGCTCCACAGCAAGCGCCGATTTTTCTCTCAGCAAAAGCCATTGTCGCAACGTCTCCAGGGCTTCACCCCAATCTTGAAGACTGAATATCCCCTCCTCTGCGTTTTGTTTGATCAATGCCAATCCATCTTTCAATCGGCCATCGTCCCGATGCAATCTAAGCATCGTTTCAAAAATCCCAGAGAGAGCTTTAGGCGTCTTAATTCGGGCGACAAGTAAATCCAGCTTTGCCGCGGTGAGACGGGCTCGACCGCCGTCAGCCTCCATGCGCGAAAGAACTGTATGCCAGCGCTCAGGATTAATGCCCGTTTGGGCTGCAAATGCTTGTTCAAATTGAGCGACTAGGCTCATGCAATCTCCCATTTGTATGAATAATCGGATAGCATTTCGCAGCCATCTTGTGTCACACGCACGACGTCCTCAATACGGCAACCGCCTAAGCCTGGATAATATAGACCTGGCTCAATGGTAACCACCATACCTGCCTTGAGCGGACCGCCACCTGGAGAGACGCGCGGCCCCTCATGCACTTCGAGACCCAAGCCATGCCCTGTTCCGTGAAAGAACCCTTGATAGGTCCCACCGACCTGCTTCGTTTCATAGCCTTTCTCGTCAAACACGCGCACAACTTCCTGGTGTATCGAATGGCCGTGGACACGCGCACGCACGGTAGCCAACGCGGCTTTCTGTGCTTTACGAACCGTTTTCACTAAACGTTTCTGTTCCTTGCTAGCCTTTCCTTTTAAATAAGTCCGCGTCATATCACCATGGTAACATGTCGCGGACACACGCGGGAAAATGTCCACAATTATGAGCTCATTGGCAAAAAGCGGCCCAGAGCCGCGCTCATGGGGATCACACGCCTGGTCACCCCCAGCAACGATGGTATTCGAAGCTACGCCACCGTGGTCCAAGATCGCTTTGGCTATGGCTGTCTGGACTCGCTCAGAAGTCAGCACGTCACCTTCATAGACAAGGCGCCCCTTTTTGTCTGCTCGTGCACGTTTGAGCATCGACTCAAACAGTTTAAACCCAACCGAGCTCAAAGCATTACCAGCTTTAATGGCAGCGGCCTGTTCATCGTTTTTGAGCAAGCGGTCTGGAAAAAAGGGAGCATCGTCAACTTCGATATGAATCCCCTGCTTCTCGATGCCCCGTGCCATTCCCAAAGGAAAATCTTGGGGCACACGATAAGTGCTGATGTTTTCCTTATTTGCGAGATATACAGCACAGTCAGCAGGTGTCGGTTTTTTGATACCCAAAGCGCTTTCGGTTTCTTTCCGAAGCTCCATCAAGTTCAGTATATCTGTGAACCCTGATTGTTTCTTAGCTCGCCCGATCTCCAATGGACTCAAGACCCCAATGCGCCTACGCCCGACTCCTATGGCTAAAAACGGATCAGGTGCGTGAAATTCACCAAAATAGAGGATGTCCGCATTGGTTTCCGGATTGGCATAAAGAAGGATAGCTGTTCTGCTTTTAGGCATTTCGGACATGGTCTTCACTAAATCCAAGGGCTCAAACAATGCACCCCTATTTTATCCTGATCAACAAGGTCGTTCTGTGTTTTTCGATTTTGGCACTCGGTGCATGTCGCGAATCAGAAACTAGGGAACCCGCCACTGTCGATACATGGATTCAGACGGCGGTGGGCGATCAGCCAATTCTAATTCAGGCCGCATTCACAGAATCTGAACGACAAAAAGGGCTCATGTATCGCCGGGAAATGGACAAGGATGCCGGCATGCTTTTTGTCTTTGAAACTCCCCAAGCGCGCGGGTTCTGGATGAAAAACACTTATATTCCGCTCGACATCGCCTACATGACGTCGGACGGGGTCATTCGAGAGATTTACCCCATGTATCCTCTAAACGAGAACTCGGTTCGTTCAGTCCGCGCAGATATATCTATCGCCCTCGAAATGAATCAGGGCTGGTTTGCCGAAAACGGGGTTGAGCTTGGCGACGCCCTCATGCTCGAACCTGTGATTGACCTCATAGAGCGGAGGGGGTTATCCCCTTCTGGTTTTTCCATTAACCCATAAAAAGCAACCGTTCCAACCCACTCCAGTCAAACTACATGCGTCGCAAAGGCATCATCCTCGCCGGTGGCTCCGGCACCCGTCTGTTCCCTCTCACTGTCTCAGTTTCAAAACAACTGCTGCCGATCTATGATAAGCCGATGATTTATTATCCTCTGTCCGTCCTGATGTTGGCGGACATACGGGAAGTCCTCATCATTACGACCCCACACGACGGTCCGTTATTCAAAAAGCTCCTGGGTGACGGATCCCAATTCGGCATTCAGATTTCCTACGCAGAACAGCCCAAGCCAGAAGGCTTGGCCCAAGCATTTTTAATCGCTGAAACCTTTCTCGACGGAGCTCCTTCCTGCCTGGTTTTAGGTGACAACCTCTTTTACGGCCACGATTTCAGCAGCTTTCTTATCGAAGCACAGAAGCGCTCGGTCGGTGCCACCATTGCCGGATATCGTGTGGCAGATCCCAAAGCCTATGGGGTCGTAGAATTCGATGCATCCGGTAAAGCAATTTCAATCGAAGAGAAACCAACAGCGCCAAAGTCTGACTATGCAGTTCCCGGTATTTATTTCTTTGATGGTCGGGCCACGGAATTTGTTAAAGACCATACACCCTCGCCAAGGGGTGAATTAGAAATTACCACTCTCATCGATGACTACCTCAATGACGACTCCCTGTTTGTTGAAAAACTGGGTCGAGGCACTGCCTGGCTCGATACGGGAACGCATGACTCCCTGCTCGATGCAGAAGTATTTGTCCGCGTCCTCGAAAAACGTCAGGGCCTCAAGATCGCCTGTCTTGAGGAAATCGCGATGGAGAAAAAATGGCTGCGAGCGGAAGAGGTTTTGGAACAAATCAAAGATGCCAAATCCTCTTATTACACTTATGTATGTGATTTGGCAGTCAAGGGCATCGAATAATCAGGCCGCGTGGACAGACTACGGACCGACCTGAAAAAGAGTAACCTGTCTGCTTACGCCGCCACCAGGGCACCTCAGCGTTCGTAAAAGAATATGGACCAATCAATTTCGGCTATCGTCGGGACAGGATGTACTGGGCACCATCTTCCGGTAACCGGAGCGCGCCTGTGTCGTGCCCCGCAACTCAAGAATTTTGCAGCTTTGCGATGTCTTCCGTGAATTCAATCAGACCCATTGCCTCTGCGCCTTCTCCTATGGGAAAGCGTTCTGTGCCAGCATAAATCACATATCTACGCGTTGCGCTGATATCATCGCATGCTCTGTGAAATCCACTTTTCACCTTCGGCGCGGCAGATCGCTTGATCTCAATAGCCCAGATCTCGGTCTTTGATTTTTCTATAATCAGGTCGATCTCGCTCTGGTTGGTTGTCCGGTAATAGCTCGCCGTCCACTTATCCGATAAATGGTTCAAGATGGTCTCAATGACAAAAGACTCCCAAGAAGCACCAATAACCGGGTGTCCCAACAAATCCTCAAAAGCTGAGATTTTGAGCAAATGATGCAGCAACCCGGTATCTCGCACATAAATTTTAGGCGATTTCACCAAGCGTTTTTTAGTGTTCCCCGCCCAAGGTCGTAACTGCCGAATCATATATAAATCGGTCAATATATCGAGGTAATTACGGATAGTAGTATGACTGACCTCTAGGCTTTTACCCAAGGCCGAAAAATTAATTTGCTGGCCATGAAAATGCGCTAGCATTGTCCAGAAGCGTCGCATACGCGCCGCTGGTATCTGCAAACCAGCTTTGGGAATGTCGCGCTCAACATAAGAGGCAATAAAGTCCGAACGCCACCTCCAACTTTCATTATCGTTGCTGGCAAGATAGCTTTGAGCAAACCCGCCGCGAAACCATAATTTATCAAAATTAAAGCCCAAAGGATCAAGCGGCTGAATTTCCTGCACCATGAAAGGCGTCAGCTCTAAATACCGAATACGCCCTGCCAGCGTCTGCGAAGATTGCTGCAAAAGATCACGCGATGCCGAACCAAGCAAAAGAAATTGGGCTATTTTCTCACCGCCACGGATACGCCTATCTATTAGAGCCCGCAAAACTGGAAATAAGTTCGGACGCAGCTGTATTTCATCAATGATCACAAGCTCACCATCAAAGCGCTTCAAATAACCTTCTGCGTCACTCAATTTCGCAAGATCTGACTCAAGTTCTAGATCCAGGTAAGAAACCGGTTTATCGACAAGGTCTGGGGCCGCCGCATGAGCCAATGTGGTTTTACCTACCTGCCGCGGCCCAAGCAGTGCAACTGCGGGCATTGTAGCTAGTGCTGCGAGCAAATCGTCATTCAAGAGACGTGGAATCATGACGCAATGACAATCAAAATAGCTTCAAAATACAATAAAAATTAAACAAAAATATGATATTTGAAATCCATAATTTCAAATATCATGATATAAACCTTTATCGAGTTTCACCTCGATCTGGTTTCTGCCAATTCCACATGTAAGCTATGAAATCCATTTCTACAGCTCAACGGAGGTGAACGAACTTTTTTAGGCAATCTGAGCGCAATAGAGGAATAAGATTTCCCTCTTCCTGGCCACAGCTGTTCCACAAATTCCAACAACAGATAAAGCAGATATCCTGAAATAGATTATCGATAAATATTTGATGATTAAATACTTATCTCTGCACTTGGCGCTATCTATGGTTCAGCAAACGTTCGAATTCCTATAGGATAGCTATGTTTCCTAATCAGCCATTGCTCTACCTGCGATATATCCAGCCGTCCAAGCCGCTTGGAGGTTAAATCCACCTGTTACGCCATCGATATCCAATACTTCACCGCCAAAAAACAGGCCTGCCTGAATACGGCTTTCCATACGTTTGAAATTTACTTCTTTCAGGCTGACTCCGCCACAAGTAACAAATTCTTCCTTATTCATGCTCTTTCCGCGGACAGAAAATCTACACTCTTGTAGTTCGCGAATAAGGCGTTGCGTCGCGAGTCCCGGCACTTGGCCCCATTGCACTTCTGGACTGATACCCGCAGCCTGACAAAGGCTCTCCCAAAGTCGACGCGGTAGACAAAACAAGGGGTATCCAATCACTCGCTGGCGAGCTCGATCCTTCCGAGCTGCGTTCAATGCCTCATCTATGCCACTTTGCGATATTTCAGGTAGCCAATTTATGGATACATCGAAGTGGTATTTTAGTTCTTGAAGCCGGCGCGCCGCCACTGCCGAGGTTTTTAGGATGGCGGGTCCGCTGAGTCCCCAATGCGTGATCAGAACCGGACCTGTATTCGTGTATTTTTCGCCACATATACTCACCGTAGCCGGAGCGACAGCAATGCCCTGTAAATCCTGCAAGCGCGCGTCTTTAATGTTGAAAGTGAATAACGACGGGGCAAGCGAAGCCACCGTGTGACCGAGAGCCTCGATAGATTCAGACAGAGCACCCGCTTTCAAGCTACCCGTTGCCAGCATAAGTCGTCTCGTGCGAAAGTCTCCACGTGAGCTATCGACCAGGAACACGCCCGTAGTGTCGTTAAAATCGATCCCTTTGACGCCACACTTATTCTCTAAGGTGACATCCAGGCGGCGTGCTTCGTTGAGGAGGCAATCGATGATAGTTTGGGAATCGTCGGTTGTAGGAAACATGCGCCCATCCCTCTCTTGCTTTATTTTCACTCCTCGACTCTCAAACCAATCGACTGTGTCACGGGGTTGCCACGAATGGAAGGGGCCGCGCAGCTCACGGCTGCCTCGTGGATAGTGTTTAACGAGTTCGGAAGGCTCAAAACAAGCATGAGTTACATAGCACCGCCCACCTCCAGATATGCCAACTTTGGTAAGAAAGCGTGGTGCCTTCTCGAGCACAGTCACATTCAGACTGGGGTGGTTAGCCTTACAGTTGATCGCAGCGAACATCCCGGCTGCTCCGCCCCCTACAATAAGCGCGTCAAACACCTCTTCAGGCATCTTTTTTCGGAGCCGGAGGCACTGGATCGTCCCCGTAGCCGCCCAACGGATGACAACGAGAAACACGTTTCAAGGCGAGCCACCCACCCTTTAGCACACCAAAGCGCTCAATCGCTTCGCGAGCGTACTGCGAGCAAGTAGGGTTAAAACGACATGTGGGCTGCCCACCGGTCAACAAGAGCTTCAGTGGGGAAAGAAAAATCTGATAAATGCGGATTAAGAAAAGCGCTAGTGCCCTGAGTGGATTCATGATACCGCCTCCAACGCATAGCCTTCTTTTCCGTCCTTCACGCGCCAGCCCTTTTCAAGAAGAAGATCGCGCAACTCGTCTGAACGAGCCCAGTTTTTCGCCGAACGCGCATCCCATCGCTCATCAGCAATAGCTCGGATCGCATCAGGAATCTCGATCATAGGTTCGGAATAATCGACTAATTCAAGGCCTAACACGTCGAGTATTTTCGCTAACGCAGCAGCTTCCAATCTCAATACTTCGGACGGTTCATTTTCCTTGAGCAGGTCCTCCAACTCGCCAAGTGCAGTATGTAATGACCCGAGCGCTTTGGATGTGTTCAGGTCATCACATAAGGCGCCAAGAACCGGTTCAAATCGTCCCCAAGACGCCTGCTTGAATTTCTTTGGGAGGCCACCGAGGCCTTTTGCCACCTTACTCAAGCGCTTCATGGCCGATTGCGCAGCGTTGAGGGAATCACGCGTAAAATTAAGCGGCTGACGATAATGACCAGAAATAAGGACATAGCGCAATTCCATGGGGTGATAGCCCCACGCCATAATATCGTCGATGGTGTAGAGGTTGCCTAGACTTTTGCTCATTTTGCTACCCTCGACCCGCAGATGAGCAATGTGAAACCAATGACGCACAAACTGCTTACCCGTAGCTCCTTCGCATTGAGCGATCTCGTTTTCGTGATGGGGAAACATCAAATCCACCCCTCCAGAGTGAAAATCAAAAGAATCGCCCAGATACTTTGTGCTCATAGCGCTGCACTCAGTATGCCACCCAGGACGACCGTCTCCCCACGGACTCGACCAGCGGTTGGGTCCATCTTCCTCTTTCCAAGCCTTCCAAAGAGCAAAATCGTTCCAGCTTTCCTTATCGTATTCATCCGAATCGTTAAGCCGCTGGTCTGCGTTTTGGACAATGCCCTCACGTTTTAGCTTGGAGAGCTTTCCATAATCTTCGAAAGCCGAGATTCGGAAGTATACCGAGCCGTTATCAACCTGATAAGCTAAGCCCTTTTCAAGCAGCGTCGAGATCAGCTCGATTTGCTCTTCCATGTGCCCCACCGCTGACGGTGACACATGGGGCCTGAGAAGGTTTAAACGCTCGCAGTCCACTTCATAGAGCTTACGCCATTTCTCAGTAAAATCGAAAAGCGCAATCCCCTCTGCCTGCGCGCCTCGAATCGTTTTGTCATCAACGTCTGTGTAGTTGCGCACGTGCTTTGTGCGGAGGCCAGTGGCCTCGACGACACGGCGGAGTAGGTCCTGTAGCGTGAAAGATCGGAAATTTCCAATATGCGCTGGGCCATAGACCGTAGGACCACAGCAATAGATACCCAACGTCTTGCCGTCGGCCGCATAGACCGATTCCGTTTCGCGAGTTAAGGTATTGTATAGTTTGGGTTCCATAGACACCGCAAATATAGAAGAAAGTTCTCGGGAAAAATCCAACATATTGATCCGATCCGAAACGGGTTGTAATTGAAATAGCGGGGAGATTTCCCCAACTGCCTTTGTTGTTGTTGAGCCGCTCTGTCGGCTCGCGGGTTGCGTATCGATTGGAACGACCGCCCAAGCA
>JABSRG010000021.1 GCA_013215165.1 Opitutales bacterium
TGTCGCCGCCGGTGGCCTGTTGCTTGGGCGGTCGTTCCAATCGATACGCAACCCGCGAGCCGACAGAGCGGCTCAACCACAAAAGAGGCAGTTGGGGCAATCTCCCCACTGTTTCAATTGTACCCACACGCACGGGATGTGGCTAGATTTACGGAAACCTGATTTTGAGCTCAGATTGTATGCGCAGAGAAGTTGCGAAAGCCGTTGTTTGATTACGGCGTTGCTTCGCTCACGGCAATCCCTGTCGCGATGCCCCTACCCATCAGATTACACACCTAAGCGTCCTAAACTTCAGATAGGGCTTGAGTATGCATCCAGAAAGCCGTCGATTCGCAGTGTCTGCCTGTCCCTATCCCTCATACAGGGACGGCTTTTTGTGTAATCATTATTAACTCCCGTTGTTCCCATGCTAGATAAGACTTCCGAGAATGAATCACAGGCGACCTTTGCTGATACTACAGGCGTCGCCTCCCCGGCTCAGTCCAAATCCAACTTGCCCCTTGCGCTTGCTGCCGGCGTCACTACCTCAGTAATTTGTGCTTGGATTTGGGCATTCATCACGTTTTCGACCGGTTACCAAATCGGCTACATGGCCGTGGGTCTTGGATTCGCTGTTGGCTTCATGGTGCGTTTCACGGGACGAGGCAGTGCCATGCCGTTTGGAATTACGGGAGCTGTCTGTGCCTTACTCGGTTGCCTGCTTGGCAACTTTTTCTCGATCGTTACTTTCATTGCCCAAGAGGAAAGCATGGAAATCATCGCAGTGCTTCAGCAGCTCGATTATGCCTTCGTTCCTGAGTTGATGGCTTCAACGTTCCACGCGATGGATCTACTTTTCTACGCAATAGCGACTTGGGCTGGATTCAAATACAGCTTCGCTCCTGTTCCCCTGGAAGAGGATCCGAGCGAAGTCTAATGGTTCGGAGAATCGAGATTTAAAATGGGCTACCGGACAGGACGTCTCGGTAGCCTTGTTGCATATGGGTTTCCAATTTGAGCGGGAGACTAAGATGCATGCTGAAGACAGGATTTTTGAAAATCCGCTGATTCCTAATCGAAAGTACCGAAAGCCTCAGTAATCGGATGAGCAGGCGGCGAGTTGACCAACAATGGTCGGGCGTTCAAACGACACAATTCGCGCTGATCGCTCTAGCCCTGGTATTCACCCAATGCCTGAGCCACTGCTGAAAAATCAGTCGGGGGCTCTGCAGTGAGGTCGAGCGCAGTTTTCGCCAATGGGTGCTGGAGCGTCAGCTGCCATGCGTGGAGCATAACTCGGGGTATTTGGAGACCGGACCATTGCTTCTCCTTAAATCCATAGGTGCTGTCTCCTAGAAGAGGATGACCCAGATGCTGCATGTGGACACGGATTTGGTGGGTACGTCCGGTGTGGATTTGGCATCGGATACGTGCAGCGTTGCTCCAATGCTGTAATACTATCCAATCCGTGTGGGCAAAGCGACCTGATGCCTGAATCGCCATGCGAGTGCGATGCACCGGGTGACGGCCAATAGGTTGTTGAACCGATCCGTGTTCACCTGCCGGTGTCCCCATGACAAGCGCTTGGTAGATTTTAGTCATACTCCGTTCGGAGAATTGCTCAACGAGTCCTTGGTAGGCTTTGTCAGTTTTAGCAACCACGATGATGCCTGTGGTTTCCTTATCGAGACGGTGCACGATGCCCGGACGCTCAGGTGATCCGATTTGCGAGAGCTTACCGGAACAATGGTGCAAGAGCGCGTGCACCAGGGTATCATTTCCCGTCCCGCTCCCTGGATGCGTCACCATGCCTACGGGCTTATTTACTGCCACCAGGTGATCGTCTTCGAAGATAATTTCCAGGGGGATGTCGACCGGCTCGATGGACTGTTCGACAGCAGCTAACCATGAGCCGGAAAGGAGGTCACCGGAGAACACTTTAGTCTTTCGCGACAAAACCGCGTCGTCGCGCTCGATCAAACCGGCATCCAGTGCTTTTTGGATTCGACTGCGAGACTGGTCCGGAAATGCGCGGGCAAGCACTTTGTCGACTCGCTCTCCTCGTGCGAGGCCCTGGGGCACCTCTAGCTCAAATGCGTCACCCGCGGCCATTTACAAGGCTGCTTGCATCGCAGCTATCTGATCGACAAAGGGTTGCTTGAAGGCGCCGGAGCATTCCGCAATCTCCCAGCCATTAAGGGCAAATTGCAATAGTTCCGCACGCGTGCAGCCCAAATCCATAGAAATGGCCGCGTATTCTTCATTGAGCGTATTCCCAAAGATCAGCGGATCGTCGGTGTTTATAGTACAGCGTACGCCAGCTTCAGAGAGCTTACGTATAGGGTGATCCTTCATGGTAGGAAACACATCCAGCTTGATGTTGCTGATGGGGCAGACATCGAGGGTGATATCCTCATCGGCGAGGCGCTGGACTACGGCAGGGTCTTCAATGGAACGCACGCCGTGTTCGATTCGCTTTACGCCCAATTTGTCCAAGGCATCAGTCACCCAAGCAGAGGGTCCAAATTCACCAGCATGGGCCTTGATGCGTTTACCCGCATCCACTGCCCGGCGAAAGTAAACTGGAGTCCATTCCTGAATAGGCGGCTGCTCAGGGCCGTGAAGGTCAATCCCCCAGAGTTTCTCGACTTTGATTAAGTCCTCCAGTGCGTTCACCACTTCAGGAGTTTGGTCGGTCCTCAACATTCCTGTGTAGACACGGACTTCCATACCTTCGGGTGCCGCATCTAAAATAGCGTCTACCACCTCCGCAGCGGACAAGTTCTGCCAGGCAATCATCCCTGAATGAAACGAAGTCTCGACGTATTTCACATTGTCTTCGGCACAGCGTTTGAAGACTGATTTGGCTGCTTCGTGGTAACGCTCAGCAGATGTAAAATAGGCGCTCCCGGGATCAACAATCTCGTCTTCGAATTCAGCAAATGACTTGTATTTGAAATCATCTGCCCAACTGCGTGGCTGTCCCGGCATGACCTCAGGAGCGACCTCATTTATGAGGCGCCAGTCGATCGCACCTTCTAAGTGAAGGTGGGTTTCAGTTTTTGGAATGCGGGCTATGAAGTCCGCCAGATCGGCATCGGGCTGATAAGGCATCCAGGGTGAATAGCCGTTATTGTGCCGCGGTCAAATACTCAGGGTTCAACTTATCTAATCCTTCGACCACAAACATCCCATCTTTGCGAATGAGGACGTCGTCAAAGTAGATGGACCCTCCACCCCAATCTGGTCGCTGGATCGAAACCATATCCCAATGCACTTGGGAGCGATTACCGTTATCCGCATCCTCGTAAGCCTGGCCTGGAGTAAAGTGGAAGGAGCCAGCAATTTTCTCGTCAAAGAGGATGTCACGCATCGGCTCTTTGATGTAGGGGTTAAAGGCGATAGCAAATTCTCCTATGTAACGCGCACCGGCGTCGCTATCCAGAATTTCGTTCAGCCGCTGCGTGTTGTTAGCCGTAGCCTCAACAATTTTCCCCTTCTTGAATTTAAGCGTGATGTTATCGAACGATACTCCCTGATAGACCGTAGGAGCGTTGAATTTGATTTCTCCCTCCACGCTTTCTTTAACGGGACAACTGAACACCTCACCATCTGGAATATTGTGCCGACCGCCGCAAGTGATGGCCGGGATATTCTTAATTGAAAAACGCAGGTCTACGCCCGGAGCGTCTATCCTTACTTTGTCTGTTTTGTCCATGAGCGCCTTAAGCGCGTTCATCCCAGGAATCATACGAGCATAATCCAGGGTACAGACCTGAAAGTAGAAATTTTCGAAGGCTTCGGTGCTCATTAAAGCTTGCTGTGCCATGGCAGCAGTCGGCCAGCGGAGCACACACCATTTCGTCTTTTTCACGCGCCACTCCAACACGGGTCGGAGTGCTTTCATCGCTCCTGACATTTTCTCTGCGGGCACATCGGAAGCCTCGAAAATATTGTTCGATCCTCGGAGAGCCAGATAGGCATCCATTTGTTTCATTTGCTCGAGCATCCAGGATTGAGCAACATCGAAGTCAGCCTCGTCGCCAGCACGGAAAATCTCTCGAGTCACTCGCTGATCGTGAAGATTTACATAGGGAACAGCCCCCTTCTCCCGCACGGCGCGCACCAAAGAAATGACAATCTCGCGGGGCACATCGTATGCGTCGATCAGGACACGTTCGCCAGATTTAATATCGATAGAGAATTCCGTAAGCCCCAAGGCTAATTTTTCGTATCGGGGGTCAATGAGCATAAAATAAAATACGGCAAGGCACCGTGTTAAACTAAGGGAGAACCAAGGAGCACCGTTCCTGCAGGCAACACTAGCCCAACGGTAAAACCCTAAGTAAAGCATGTGTTAGTAAGTTTTCAAATTTTACGTTATTTTTATTTTATGCCAGATTATATATGTCCCTGATGTTAAGCCCATTGAGCAAACATATGTCTGCCTCAGACTATCTATATCCTCAAAACACCGCAGCATTTTTGAGTGCGATTATCGAGCGTGGTCAGATCTACGGAAAACTGATTGGGCTAAGATTAGACGTGTAGAGTGATGGCGATAGTCATTGCTTGGCTTAAGCTTTGATCCGGACGACGGCAATCGCTCTTGCGATCACCCTACAAAACATACGTGTGCCTCGCACTTCTGGTCCCACCCTCGGTAAGTAGAAGCGGAAGCCTCCTACGATAGCAGCTCGTCACAACCCCCGGCGAATTTCGGAACCGCAGAAATTCACGCGCACACGATAGACGCGCTTTGTCCGGGTAAAAATCTCCCCGGTTTTCAGGTCAAACCGCTCCGGCAGATCCTCCTTTCGGATATCGATTGCCGCACTGAAACCACGTTCAGAAAAGACATCGATGAGCATCTGCAGGGCGAGACGGTCATTAAACACGGGATCTTCCGAGCTGATGTATGCCCTTCCTGAAATCGCATGTCGCTCTACGATCGGGATAAATTTCTCTTGGATCACCTCGACCACTCTTCGGAAAAGAGCTGTATGATTAAGCTCATAATCGTCGAGACGGTTGACCAACTCTTGGCGTGCATGCTTAACGATTTTCTCTACAGTCGGGATCTGGCTGACTCGGTCGAAGGTTTTTGGATCCAGCTCAAGAGATGACTGATATTTCAGCTCATCCACAATGCGCTGCTGCACCTCAGGAATAGCACCCTGAGCATTGATGAAGTGGTAGTGAAAGAGGCTTCTGAGTTCCTTGAGCGGCTCGAAAGTTTGCTCTTTAAAGACGCGATAGCGCTTTTGAGCCATAGCTTCGTCGGTATCAGTACTACGAATCTCAATCAATTCACCCTCCCCGGATGCCCGAACTTTCTCGTTGTGCTCAATCGCCTTCTGGCCGCGAGAAATCTGACGTTTCACTGCTTCTTTCTCGTCAACAAACAGCACCACAATATGAAATTGTGGCTTGGGATAGAGTGACTCCTTCGAGCTTCCAAGGTGACGTGAACGCTGCTCATTAAGCTTGGCGTAGAAAGTCTTGAGACACTGCACCTGGACAAAACTACGCGGAAATCCGTCGACGATGGTGCCTAGGTGGTAGTCAGGTTTTAGGAGCTCTTTAAAGAGTAATCCCAACACCTCTTTGTCGCCCACTAGGATACCGGCTTCTTTCTTAGCGCGTGCCTCGGGGCTATTGAGTAGATCACTGACAACAACGGGCGGTGTGGTGATATCCCGCAGCTCCATTATGAAATCAGTATTCGTTCCTTTACCTGAGCCCGGAGCTCCATTGAGCCAAATGATCTCACGTGGGAAACGCAGGTTGTCCTCACCAAATTCATCGACCAGCTCATTCCAAACAGCGTTGAAAATAAGGTTGGCATCTTTGACCTCGAGATCGTGATTTGAGGCTTGTTCCTTTTTCGGTTCTATACCGGCTTCGGTCGTCATCGTGTAAGTGAGGTAAAAAGGTTGGGGTTGAAAAACAAGCCCTATTGGAATGCACGCCTGATTTGGAAATTTCAGGCCTTATCCAGGCTACAAATTCGGGCGACGGCCGCCTCAAAGTCTTCGGCTCCCTCGAGGATATCGATTTCCAAGCGCAGGAAGTAAATCGGCAACCCCCAGTCTCTATTGGGATCGAGCCGCACTGCATCTTTCTCGGTGGTCATCACGCAGGCTGCACCCGCTTTCTTCGCCTCTTCGATCACGTCTAGAATCTCATCTTCAGAAAACCGGTGATGATCTATAAATCGCTTAGTGTAACGCAGCTCAGCTCCCAAATTAATCAAAAAAGACTCGAATGACTCCGGCGTCGCGATCCCACTAAACGCGGCGATGTGTTTGTGCTGAATCCAGTCTAGCGGAAATGCCTCAGTCTGGTTCAAGGAACTAATGTGCTGAGGTGCATGACGGCATTCGATCACGTCGACACCCGGGTTATAATTCTCAATGGTCGCACGTAGATCTCGATCTGGCTCACCATCGGATTTAGTAATGAAGACATAGGAAGCCCGTTTTATATGGTCGACCGGCTCACGGAGAATTCCCCGGGGAATGGTGTAGCTGTTACCAAAAGGGTTATTCTTGTCGATCAACAGGAGATTCAACCGGCCCTTAAGCGGCAGATATTGAAACCCATCATCGAGGATAAGCGTATCTACCCCATACCGCTTGATTGCATAAGCTCCTGCCTTCACACGATTTTTGTCTACGATCACGTGAACTCCAAAACGGAGTAAGTTGCGCGCCAACATATAGGGCTCATCGCCCGCTTCGTCCGAATCAAGATAGAGCCGTTCACCATCGCTCACGACTTTTGGGGGAGGGGCTTCAGCATGGGTAAGCCAACGTATCCACTTTCTATAGACCGGCTCTTTTTTACTTTTATAACCACGGCTGAGGATAGCGACCTTGCGGCCCTGCTCAGCAAGGCTTCGGGCAAAGCGTTCTACCACAGGAGTTTTCCCAGTGCCTCCCATAGTAATGTTTCCCACGACAACCACGAGGCAGCCCAATGGCTTAGTATGAAAAATGCGCTTTTCATAAAGCCAAGTGCGCAGGCGGACGATCAATGTAAATACTGTGGAGAGGGCCTTGAGAACAGCAGCCAAAACATCCACTGCTCCACCCTGCCGGCGGTCGTAAATGACGTCGGCAATGAACAGCTCAAATTCTGCGAGCCGCTGCTTCATACGCTTTCCCCGATTGGCATCCATAGTTTCGACTTCATGAATCAGTTCAAACTATACAAGCTGATCAAGGGTTTTCAGAAGATCTAACGGTTCTCGTATCAACCTACGTGCTGAATCGAACAGAGCTCCTTATACTGCGAGGAGATAGTCCGTCCCCGTCTCATAACCATGGACCTCAAGCCATTCTCGAATCTTTTCACGCACCCCACGATTCCGGACCCAAGTGACGATAAATGGCCGGGGCGATGCATCAGCCAGACAGACGTAAGGCCGCACGTCGATGCTTTGTTTCGACAACTTCTTTGGATCCAGATCGACCCAGTAGCTTGGCAGAATACCGCGAAGAGCAAGCTGAGCGGCATGACTGCGTGCGACGCGACCCGCAGACCAAAATACCAGTTCGCGTCCTGAATCTATGATGGGTTTCAAAAGAGGCTCAAGGTAACGGCAACGGACCGCTTCAAATGCCGTTCGGCTATAAGCGTGCGAAATGCGCGATGCACGTTGCGGTGGGTCATTCCAACGCAGGAGCACTTGTGGTAATTTTGCGAAACGAACTCCCTGCCCAAACAGCCTCAGCCATAGCTCATAATCTTCGGGCTCCTGCGACTCTGAGTAAGGGTGTGAATCCGTTAAAATTTCACGCCGCATCATTACACTAGGATGGGCCAACGGCGCATCCACGAAGCGATGAGCAAACATGTCTTGATGACTCTGCAAGCCGTTTACCCAGTCGACGTGATAGCTATACCCACCCTGGCGTGTCTCACTTCCCCCGTGCTCCACTCGGCTACTTAACACACCTAAATCTGGCCGGCTAAACAAACAGTCGAGCTGAAGCTTCAATCGTTCTGGATAGCACCAATCGTCGGCATCCATTCGGGCTATAAATGGCGCTTGAACCGTACTATATCCCGTATTCAAAGCCGCTCCGATCCCACGACCCTGGCTCTTGATCAGCCGAAAACGATTATCGCGCCGCGTATATGCTTCAGCGATCAATGGAGAATCGTCGCTGCTCGCGTCGTCGATCAGGCATGCGTTCCACTGCTCCATAGTCTGTCCTAAAAGACTGTCGAGCGCAGTTGCTAGGGTAGTTTCGGCGTTCTTGAATGGAAGCAGTATATCTACAAGCGGGTGAGCCATCACTCATCCAAATGGAGTGCCATCAGTCTTTGGCTATTCGCCTCCACAGAGAACGCGGTCTCCACCCAACTACGAGCCGCATGCACGACCTTACCTAAGCTATCAGTACGCAGAGCTTGATCAATGAGTCGCACCGCATCACCGGTCTCAGAGAAATCCGTAAGAAAACCAGTAGCCTGATCGATGACTGCTTCCAACACACCGGGTGCCGGCTGCGCAAATACGGGTAAGCCCACCGCCATGGCTTCCGGGATTACATTGGGCAATCCATCACGGTCACCATCGGTTGAAACGACGCCAGCAAAAAGAAAGGCATCTGAAGCAGTGTAACAGCTTTCTACCGCGGTATAATCCATACCACCGAGCAGGCTTATCCGCTCTTCCATATGGTTAGCTTTAATGTCCGCTTCTAGCCGCACACGCTCTGGACCGTCACCCACAATGGCGAGCGACCAGTCTAAACCTTGCCTCTCAGATTCCACAATTAAGTCGATGAGTCGATCGAACCCTTTCTTAGGAATCAATCGCCCCACCGAAATAAAGTGTATCGATTCGGGCTCGCCATGATTCCTCAGCCCTGTCCATTGGAAAACAGGCATTGGATCAAGGCTACGACGCACGACATACATCTTCTCGGCCAAGTCCGGGAAACGTTCGATCAAGGCACTTTGGGCGGCGGCATTTGAGCTGTGCGTAAATACCGCACTCTCTATCTTTTCCGGCAGCAAGCCATCCCCACCACGATAGAAAATATCATAAGCATGGGCCCCAATAGAGAATGGAAGTCCTGTCAAATCATGAATCAGCAGCGCCGCCGTAGCCGGCATTGTCGCCCAACCTGCATGCACTTTTCGATACGATCTAACAAAACGTTGCGCCCTGACTAGGCCAAACCCATAGCCCAACCAGGTCTCTTGGTAATTCAGCCAGCTGGTCGGCCGTGTGAACATCCATATTAGATGCTTTGTAACAACACGTGGCCTACGCACAAACCAATAGATCAGCCAGACAGGCACTAAAACTAGCTCGATTAGATAGAACTGGTTCACGGGTCGTGACTCGAAGGCACTCCCGCCTCCCCAGATTGTGAAGAGGTCAAAGTCCAGACCCGCTCGACGTAAGCCGCGAATCTCGCGCTGGACAAAGGTTTCGGAAGTCTTTGGGAAAGTCGTCAGAAGGTAAGCCATTCGGCTCTGCCGAAGCTTACGAGACATCCTTGGTCACCTAAGCATTTTCTTCCGTCTCTGCGACGAAATCGAAAATTAGTGAAAAGGACTCACAAAATACAGCCCGCTCACCCTCGACCGTAATCGTTCCTTCAAAAAATGCCAAAGGACGGCGTATGCGCTTAGGCTTAATCTCCATGGTAAGGATATCGCCTGGCTTGCAGATGCGCTGGCACTTCACCTTCTCGGAAGAAGTAAAATAAATCTTGGTTGCATCCACGGGCCGCGTGAGGGCCTCATGCTTGCCCTTGAGAAGGAATAGGACGCCGACCTGGCCCAAGGCTTCGACCATGATGGAGGCGGGGAAAACAGGATTATTTTTAAAGTGCCCCTGTAGAAAGTCCTCGGTTCCACGGATCTTGTAGGTCCCGATTAAACCCTCTTCAGTTACCTCGGCTTGATCGATAAAGAGGAACGGGGCCTGGTGCGGCATGACCTCAAGAATATCTTCAAGTGAAATACGTTCACGCTGAGGAACCTGAGGTGCGTCGGACTCACCACCGACTTTGCGCGCCATGTAGGTGCGTAGGTCTCCATAAGTGCGGATTTCACGGAGTTCATCATTATCGAAGCTCACATCCAACGTCTCCTCAACGAGGATCACGATCTCCATCATGGTGAGTGAATCGATCCCGAGATCCTCCATCAAATGGGTATTGTCGTCAGCCGCATCGATCTTCGAGCGCATATCAGGTTCCAGATAGCGCTTGATGATTCCTAAGACAATCGTCTCCAACTGAGAAACATCGCCTTCCTGCCGGAAGGCTAAAGCAGCTTCGAAGGTACCTTCAGGGCAACGACGGAGAGCGTCTTTGAGGATTTCTATATCTTCTTCTGTAAAAGTCTTTTCCGACACGGCAGGTTGTGGGTCTGAGGCAGGCTCGGGCATAAATACGAAGGAACGAAGATTGGAGGGAGCTCCGCGTGACTCAAGCCCTATTATTCAACGGACGAATCGGAATCGCTAACGATTTGAACGCCGTTGTTATCTGCCTCCAAAACGAAAAATTGCGACTGAACGCCCGCTGCCGTCAGCACGCCTGTCATGCGATTGGCCACCTCGAGTGCATCCTCGGCGGGCGCCACGCATAATATGCTGCTACCGCTACCACTGAGCCAACCCGTGTAAGCTCCAGCGTCTTGACCTGCTCCTATGACTTCCGAAAGAAACGGATTGAGGACTCCACGGTAGGGTTGGTGGATGTAGTCAGTGATGGCATGACCCAGTAGGTCATATTGCTGGCTTGCGAAAATTGAGACGACGGTCGCTGCGCTATTGATGCTTTTTACCGCATCTTCAAAGGAGATCTTTTCTGGCAGTACCTTTCGCGCATCTCCCGTAAGGACACGGGTTTCCGGGGAAACGACCACAAAGCGAATGCTATCGCTCACTGCATGCTTTAGGGTGTAGATATGCGCTCCACTATCGGGATCAGTCCGCGCGACGCAAAAGCCGCCGTGTACTAGTGGGCAGGTGTTATCCGGACTGTGGTCGAGCTGACAGACCAAAGCTGCCAGGTCTTCTTTGTCTAAGCTGTTGCCGTTGAGTGCATTCAACCCTTCGACAATACCGGCTCGGAGCGTCGAACTCGAACCCAAGCCGCGCGCAATTGGGATTTGGCCCCAAATATCAAAACCGACACCATGCCGCACTCTACCTGTTTCGGAAAAAAAGAGATCTGCCGCCTCAGCCACCATACGCATCGAAGCCTCAGACATCGTTTCCTCACCGAGATAGGTGACGCCCTCACTCTCGGTCATCTCGACGCGCACGTAGTTGTATAACTTCAGGGCGATTCCCAGAGAATCGAAGCCGGGCCCACAGTTCGAAGTACTAGCCGGAGTTTGGACTACGATTGATTTGGCTGCCATAGAATGATTCGGTTAAGATTAGCGTTGGTTGAAATTTTTCATGGCTCGCTCCGCCTCACGCAGGTCCGTTTTTTTCCGCATATCCTGCCGTTTGTCGAATAGCTTTTTACCCGTACAGATCGCAATTTGGACTTTCACCAGTCCATGAGCTAGATACATGCGCAACGGGATAATGGTTTTGTTGCTAACTTCGATTGCACCCCGTATCCGGTTGATTTCTCGCCGGTGTAAAAGCAGCTTGCGCGGTCGGTCGGGACGGTGGTTGTTGAGATTCCCAAAAGCATATTCTTCGATATGTGCATTATAGAGAAACAGCTCATTTCGCTCCATGCGCGCGAAAGCCTCATGTATCTGAGCCTTCCCTAGACGCACTGTTTTGACCTCTGTACCACGCAAAACGATCCCCGCCTCAAAGGTCTCGCCAATCTCGTAGAGGTGACGGGCCTTGGGGTTGGAAATCTCACCGGGTTGCCGGTTTTTGTTTTTCTTTCGTGCCACAAATAGAAATGCCACCCTCGCTCGATCGCGTAAGGTGGCATGTGTAGGCTGATATCGCTTGAAGGTATTACTCTTCGTCTTCTCCGAGTTGATAGGAGATCCGTCCGTCAATGATCTCGCGTAGGGCGACGTCTTCGGCATCGAGACGCTCCAGACTTTCAATAAGAGGAGGGCTGCCACTCTTGAGCTGCTTGACCCGGCGGGACACGACGTTGATCAAAATGTTTGGGTCGGTAATGACCTGATGGGCCTGCTTTAAGTAATCGTCTCTCATGTCTTAGGAGATGGGAAATCGACGAAAAAAGGGTCAAAGAGTGTCGCTGGCAAACCTAATTGTCGAAAATGCAATAAACTCAGAAAGCCGCTATACGATTCAGCCTCAGTCTTTGCCAGGGCGCGCCTCACGCGTGGAGACTTCCCAATCGTAACGCTGCAGGGGTTCCTCTCCATCCTCGACATGGCGACGATCACCTTTGTGATACCAGAAAAACACCGGAGTCGCGATGAAGATGGAGGAGAAGGTTCCTGTAAGAATACCTAAAACAAATACCAAAGCGAAATCCTGGATCACGCCTGCGCCGAAGATGAGTAGCGTTCCCGCCGCGAGCAAGGTCGACAAACTGGTCCAAATAGTTCGGGACAGCACTCGATTGATCGAAAGGTGCACGATGTCTTTGAGCGAGGCATCCGGATCGAGTCCAAGCTCTTCACGTATTCGGTCAAAGACAACAATGGTATCGTTAATCGAATAGCCCACGATCATGAGAATAGCGGCAAGCATCGGAGCCGTAAACTGACCACCGAAGATCACAAACAATCCGATGGTCATAAGGACGTCATGAATCGTCGCGACGATTGCCCCCAATCCATATCCAAATTCGAAACGTAGGGCAACATAGGTAAGGATTCCTAAAAGAGCCGCTGCTACAGAGAGAAATCCGTTTCGTTGGATCTCCTCAGACACTGCCGCACCGATGGTCGTGATTCCTTGCATCTCAAGGTATGCATCCGGAAACGCTGCCTGCATTTTCTCCACCGCCACGGGACCGATATCCCGATCTGTCTGAATTTTGAGCATGCTTGTGCCCGTACCAATATCAGTCTGCTCGGTTATGATAATCTCTCCCAGGGCCTCTGTCTGAGCCAGACTCAGGATGGCCTCATCCGTCGGGCGTTCGACGTAAGATAGCACCACCTCGTCGCCACCCAGAAAGTCGATACCAAAAATCTCGTCGGCACGCATGAAGGTTACGGCTACTCCGACGACAACCAAGATCCATGAGGCAATAAATGCCGGACGACGGAAATTCATAAAGGGCACCTTGCGAATCGGTAAGCCTGGGAGACCCAGCACCCGCTTCGCTACTGCTTTTTCCACCAGGAATTCGAGCAGACCACGCGAGGCGATCAATGCTGCAAACACGGACGCTACGATACCAATTGCCAAAGTAACACCAAAGCCCTTCACCGGACCCGTGCCCAGCGCGATCAATATAGCAGCCGTGATGAGGGTCGTGATATTTGCATCCACAATTGTGGAAAATGCCTTCTCAAAACCGCCATGCACCGCATTGCGCAGCGCTTTGCCTTGCTTCAGCTCTTCCCGGATCCGCTCAAAAATAAGGATGTTAGCATCGACACCCATCCCCAAGGTAAGCACGAGAGCCGCAACACCAGGAAGCGTGAGCGTGGCCTGGAAACTCGCTAAGACTCCGAGAACAATCAGGATATTTACTATGCCGGAAAAGACTGCCACCACGCCGCCGGCCCAGTAGTAGAGCACCATAAAAATAATGACTAGCCCCGCACCCCAAAGCATCGCTTGCTTGCTGCTATCCTGAGCTTCTTTAGCCAAGGTGGGACCCACCTCGTAGACCTCGTCCTGGATCAATTTAACCTCGAGTGGGTTGTTGAGGACATTGGCCAGCTCAATCGCTTCCCGCTGGCTGAAGTCGCCTGTGATTACAGCACTTGTGCTCAGAGGTTCGTTGATTACCGGGGCACTGTAGAGATCGCCGTCCAAAACGATTGCGAGGGGCTGCTGCACCCCTGTCCGGCGATCTTCGTTGACGATGCGAGAGGTCACCTCAAAGACGCGACCTTCGCCTTCACCACTGAACCGCAGCTGAACTTCCCAGCCACCGCTGAGCCCCTGCGCCGCGAACGCTTCGGAAATCGCACTTCCTGCGACCTCTGAGATCCGTTTTACAAAAAAGGCAGATTCGCTCACACGCCCATCTGGAAGATTGATATCTCTGGTCAGCACCTCGTAGCCAGCAGGCCACTGGCTGCGCGGAGTCGTGTA
Source organism: Opitutales bacterium (assembly GCA_013215165.1). Lineage (NCBI taxonomy): Bacteria > Pseudomonadati > Verrucomicrobiota > Opitutia > Opitutales > Opitutales bacterium. Next base: position 14,186 of record JABSRG010000021.1, read on the forward strand.
GGGATCAATCAGCCCTTGCATTTGCTCACGGCTCACGAGACGCAGCTCGAGTTTCGCAGGTTTGCTGATGTTCGATAACAAATCTGGGTTACTCCGCGTATTCAGACCGGGGAGCTGTATTTCGATCTGATCACTGCCCCGTGGACGAATCAGCGGCTCGGCGACACCGCTCCCGTCGAGGCGGTTACGCATGATTTCCACCGCCTTACTGAGCTGCTCTTGCTTTAAAAATTCGTCCTCACCCAGCGCATCCGGATCGATACGAAAGGTTACCGATACCCCACCGACTAGGTCGAGGCCCTGACGAATCTTGCCCTTGGAGGACTTCAAAAGCTCCCCGACTAAGACATCGTTGCGCGTTTCTAGTTTAGGAATGTCCGCAAGGTTTATTTCAGGGAAAAATCGAGACAGATCGACATCGTCTTCCGTCGCCACCGCACTCAATGCAACGAACAAAGAAGGGTATGTATCCGCGTCTACGGCAGCCTGCGCCTTTTCGACGACCGTCTCAAAACCGGACGGGTCGACCGTTACAGCACTACGCACATATTCTGGGAACGGCGTGTCCTGAGTTGGAAAAATTGAGAGCAGCGACCAACCGACCACAACGGCGGTTAGGGCGAATTTCCAGAGCGTGCGGCCCGACATGTGAGGTGGGGTTTAAGAGTTTTCGAATTACTTATCCGCCTTTGAAGAGACGAACTGTCTGTTCACGTCGACCTTGGTGTTGTCGGCGATCTGGATGGTGAATCGGTCTTCCTTCACGCTCGTGATAGCACCGTAAATGCCGCTGTTCGTCATAACATTGTCCCCGACCTTGAGGCCCTCGATCATCTTTTGATGCTCCTTCTGCTTCTTGCGCTGGGGAGCGATAATAAAGAAATACATACCCACAAACATCAGGATGAACGGCATGAAGGATATAAAGGATGGGCCCTGAGGCTGGCCAGCCGGTGCGGTCTGCTGAGCGAGAAAAATAAAGGCTTCTATCATAAAGGTGTGGATTTAGAGAAAACCGAAGACCGAAGCGCTGAGCCGGTTTTAAGGCAAGCTCAAAGGCCGGAATCCGAATCGTAGACGAGATGGAACCTTTAAAACGCTCAAAGGTTCACAAAAAAACCGTTACCGATTTCTTGATATCAATGAACCTCCTCAGCATTGTTCACCTTGTGAGAAACGCGCCACTTAAGCCCCTAGGGTTTGTATTCACTTTTTTGTTAGCTCTCTTTCTGAGTGCGCAGGAGCAGGAAATCGAAGATAGCGAACCATCAGAAATTGAACCGTCTGCAGAGTTAGAAACGGTCCCTGAGCCTGAAATGCCAATATCTCCCGACGATTCCAACAGCGAAGCTGTTATTGAATCCATAAACGAAGAGATTACCTTAGAAGACTCAGGTCCGGCTAAAGTATACATCGTTCCCATCGAAGGCGCTATTGCCACGCCAACCGAATATATCGTCCGACGCGCAGTCAAAGATGCTATCGAGAACGACATCGACGCAATCGTCCTCAAAATGCACACGCCCGGCGGAGCCCTCGGCAACACCTTAGAGATCATGGAGCTCCTCTCAAATTTCGAAGGCACCACCATCACATTTATCGACAATGAAGCCATCTCGGCCGGGGCCTACATTTCCGCTTCAACGCAAGAGATTTACATGGCTCCCGACGCTTTGATTGGTGCCGCAGCTGTGGTTTCTGGTTCAGGGGAGGACATCGCTGAGACGATGAAACAAAAGATCGATAGCGTCCTTAAGGCAAAGGTGCGCATCCTTTCCGAGGAATATCGTTATCGTGGCGATGTTATACGCGCGATGATGGACAGTAGCTTCGAGCTAAAAATCGGCGACGAAGTCATCAAAGAAGCTGATGAGCTCCTCAGCCTCACGGCATCAGAAGCAGTCAAATTCTACGGGGACCCACCCGCCCATCTGCTTGCTGAGGGCATTTATGATGACATTGATGCCCTTCTAGAGGCGCGGTTCGGCGACCGCGGATTCGAGGACCAACGTTTTGAAATCTCTTGGTCGGAAGAGTTAGCCCAGCTTTTCAATACCATCACTCCTGCCATCATAGGCATTGCTCTGCTTTTGATATTCATCGAATTCAAAACGCCTGGCTTCGGCGTGTTTGGTATTTTGGGTGTCTCTGGATTGGTATTCGTCTTCTTCAGCCAATACGTCGCCGGGTTTGCTGGTTATGAACCCCTGATCTTTTTCATCCTGGGTGCCCTGCTCATCCTGGTAGAGCTTTTTCTGATTCCTGGAACCGTTGTTTTTGGTGTCATGGGCGTAGGCATGATGCTGGGTTCTTTGATATGGAGCATGGTCGACGTGTGGCCCACAGAAGATTTTTCGTACAGCCCGGCAGTCTTCACAGAACCCCTTCAAAATGTGGGCTTGGGCATGCTGATTGCGATTGTCGGCTTCCTTATTTTGCTGCGCTTGCTTCCCAAAACTTCGATCTGGCAAGGCATGGTGCTGACTGAAAAAGTCGGCGATAGCGGCGGCAAAAAAGTCGCAAATCCTATGACTGCAAAAGAAGTCGGTGCGATCATCGGAAAGGTAGCCGAACGCCCTCCCCTCGGCTCTGAAGGCATCAGCATCACAGCCATGATGCCCTCCGGCACTATTGAAATCGAAGGGAAACGTTTCCAAGCTCAGACTCGCCTCGGGAGTATAGAGAAAGGTGTTCGCGTGCGTGTCTCAGAGTATGCGGCTTATTCATTAGTCGTCGAAGCCGTTGAATCCTCCTCTGTGTCATGACGTTAATCGTAGTCCTCATCGTTGTAGCCTTTGTGCTCATCGCTGCCGAAGTCTTTATGCCCGGCGGCATCTTAGGCATTTTCGCTATCGTCTTCCTTCTCGGAGCAACGGTTATTGCCTACCAAGAAATGGGAGCACCCGGAGCCATACTGACCGGAACGGCATCTATTCTAGGAGGAATTCTCGTGTTTATCGCAACGCTCCAGCTCCTTTCACGCACCAAGTTGGGGAAGGGATTTCGCCTCGATGCCAAAGTCTCGGGTAAGGCCGTCGGAAATAATCTCAGCTCCGATCTGATCGGACGCGTGGGGTCGACCGTCACCAAACTTGTGCCGAATGGTCTCATCGCCGTTGACGGTAATCAATATCCAGCCCATTCAGAAGATGGTTATGCGGATTTAGATACACCGGTAATCATCACATCCATACGTGGAGCATTTTTTAACGTCCGTATTCATAAACAGAATTCAACCACATCCTGACCCTATGATCCCGTCCCCAATCCTCGCTAATGCCACCCTCATCATCGGTGTCGTTGGTGTCATTGCAGTCCTCGTCCTCGTATTTATCCTCTGGTCATTCCTGGGAACATTCATCAAGGCCTTACTGGCCGGAGCGCCTGTCGGGCTCCACACCCTGGTCGCCATGCGCCTCCGTGGCGTGCCGCACTCGCTCATCGTCGATGCGCGGATCACTGCGTTCAAGGCAGGGATCGAGCTGACCACCGACGAGCTGGAAGCTCACTACCTAGCTGAGGGTAATGTCATCCCCACCGTCCAGGCACTGATCGCCGCTGAAAAAGCCAACATCAACCTTGATTTCCCTGCAGCCTGTGCGATCGACCTCGCCACGCGCGGCACCGATAAAAGCGTCCTTGAGGCCGTGCGCACGTCGATTAACCCGAAGGTCATCGACTGCCCCGGTGGCATGGGAGGACGCACCACGATCGACGGTGTTTCCAAAGACGGCATCCAGGTGAAAGTGCGCGCGCGTGTCACAGTCCGCTCCAACCTAGACCAATACGTCGGCTCAGCACTGGAAGAAACAATCATTGCCCGTGTGGGTGAGGGTATTGTCACAACAATCGGTTCCGCCGAGACATACAAACACGTTCTAGAGAGCCCCGATACCATTTCACGCACGGTGCTTTCTCGCGGTCTCGACGTGGGCACTGCTTTTGAAATTCTTTCCATTGACATCGCAGATGTAGACGTAGGCCAGAACGTCGGGGCCCAGCTGCAAGAGTCTCAAGCCGTCGCGAACAAAAACATGGCACAGGCGCAGGCAGAAATCCGTCGTGCGGCCGCGGTAGCTCTCGAACAGGAGATGAAGGCGAAAGTCGAAGAGATGCGTGCCAAACTTGTCGAAGCTGAAGCTCAGGTTCCACAGGCGATTGCTGAGGCCTTCCGTAATGGTAATTTGGGCGTCATGGACTACTATCGTTTAAACAACATCAAAGCCGACACAGAGATGCGCACGAGCATTTCTAAGGATGATGAAGACGATAGCACCGACTCGATTACTCCGAAGGCCTAGACTGAGCTAATGGGTTTCTTCGATCAGATCATCGAGTTCCTCGTCCCGCTCGTTATTTTCTTGGCGTTCACGGTCGGCCCGCGGCTGCTTGAGCAGTTCGGCAAATCGCGCGACGAAGACGAGGAGCGGCCCCAGCAGCCTGCGAGTGAAGAGCAGCGGAGGATCCAGGAGGAGATCCGACGCCGGATTCAGCGTAATCAGGAGCAACAACGTGCCCCACAAAGGCAAAGTTCCGAGAACGCTGAGCCGCCTCAGCTGGCAACGCAGCGCCCACAGAGGAATTACGATCCGACCCGGAGCGAGGGGAATCAAGACCCGTCGCGGCCAACTACGCCTCAGGCCGCCAGTGCCGTGCCGATGTCGGACGGAGAAGATCAGCTGAAACGTCTCGCAGAAGCCCGTGAGGCCGCAGAGCGCACGCAACGAGAAATCGAATCTGCGCGACGCAAAGCCCAGTCGATTCTAAGCAAGACTCCGTCGGGTCGCAGTCCGACTCGCAGTTCAGCTTATGCAACGGTTCCCACTTCAGAACTCAGCTTGCGTTCGATACGTCAAGCGACGCGGAACCCTGCGCGGCTACGCGAAGCTATCATCCTAAACGAAGTTCTGAGCCCGCCGGTTTCGCTCAGGAAACAGAATCAGTCTTAGCTGATCTCCGGCTCACATTTTCCCTGACGGTAAAATGAAAGGGGACGCGCCCCCCAGCGCGTCCCCTTTTTAGTTTCCATCTGATTTTGAACCTTGGTTCCCCCCAAGTTCACAGGATGAAAGTATCAAAAATCTAATACAAAACCATGCGTCTAAACAGTTAGGAATTTAAGTATTATATCAAGCCCAATGTTCTTTGATCCAGGGAGCAGGTTTAAATCGGCGAAAACCGCGTCCTTTGCCCTGAATTGCCTCAGGTGGGTTGGGGTGGCCATGAAAAACTACAACACGTGCTCCTTTGGGTAAAGTGGGCGATCTAAAGTATAAGAAAGGAAACGGAGGAATACAGCTTCGCTTAAAGCTCACACACCACTCTGGTGGCCAAAAAGTTACATCAAAATTTTCACGGACCTGACGTGTTAGGAAAGCCTGCTCGTTCCGAACCTCGGCTTTCACACGTTCTTGATTTTCTCTGAAGTAACGCAGCACATCCGCATGAGCCCCGGCGTTAAATCGGAATACCGAGCTATTACCAATACCCTGACTCTTCAGCAACCAATCCTGAATAATACAAAAATCACCTGGGTACTCAAAGAAGACGCTCAAGTCACCGGTAATCACGATGTCCAAATCGAGAAACAACACCTGTCCGGTAATGTCTTCCAATGGATCACTCAACACGGTCAATTTCTTCCACCCACGCTCAGGGGCATTGGGATCAAGGCTCAATGGGGGTATGGGAAAATTCTCCACACCGTCCGGCAGGCCTACTGCATCGTCTGTAAAGCAAATAAAGCGAAATGGGCCAGTTAGATGCTTGCAAACCGCACGATGTAGACGTTCCACGTAATCTGGACCATATTTGGTCCCCCATTTCATACAGATTATATTCCGTTCCATTTAGAAACACCTCTTCAAAACTAAAGACTAAGTAACGACAACCCGCAAAACCCTAATTCAACCTACGGAACTTTAACGGCATACCGTTGTTTCCGGATAGATTGACACACAAGGCACTCTTAGCCGACCTCTCACATTATGAAGCACTTTCCACTCGTTGTAGCTCTAGCTTTCCCCATAACCCTTCCCTATGCCGAAGACACCACGGAACAAACCGACACTACAGACACCGCATCGATAAATGTCGACCCCCTTGAGGCACTGCGCGATGAAATCGAACAACTGAGCACAGAGAGCAGACTGAGAGAATTGCAACTCAAGGAGGAATTTGCCGACAAAATCGTCGAAACTCAGCGCCTAAAGATCGAAGCAGATCACCAGAGAGCAGAGGCACAGGCCGAACTCGCCGAGATGCAAAAAGAGCGGCAAGCCATCGAAGCCGAATTATCGCTGAACGCTTCCAAAACGAAGATGGAACTGGCAGAGCTCGAAGCGAAAAACAAACGTCTCGAACTGGAAATCGATGCACTCAAAAACGAAAGCCAATTAGCTATCGCTGAAATACGTGCAGAAGCCGAGGTTCTCGCAGCAAAACATCACCTCGGTGAGGAAAAAGCGAAAGCAGAGCTCGCCGCCATGGCTATTCAGCACAAGAAATTGATGGCCGAAGTCGAGATGATCAACGTAGCAAACAACCGGCAAGAGGCAGAACTAAAAAGTGACCAGCTCGAGATTCAGTCCGAGGCATTACGTCTCGATTTACGCCGCAAAGAATTGCTCGCAGCTAACGATGCTTCAAACTTGGAACTCACTCAACTCAAGCGCCAACTCGAAATCCGCGAACAAGCGGCAAAACTCCGTGATTCCCTAGATATTGAGGAATCCTACGAGGCGACGCCTTTCGACGGTTCGACACTTACCGTAAGCGATCGTCGCATTGCGCTCAACGGCCCAATCATTCGTGGTACGGCCGATTTCGTTACTGAGCGGATTCATTTTTTTAATAATCAAGATAGCGAAGCCCCGCTCTTCATCGTAATCGACACCTGTCCGGGAGGGTCAGTCATGGAAGGCTATCGCATCCTTAAGGCCATGGAGGCAAGTGACGCCCCAGTCCATGTCGTTGTAAAAAGCTTCGCCGCCAGTATGGCTGCCGTCATCCTTACGATGGCTGAGCATTCTTATGCATTTCCCAACGCGGTCATTCTGCACCACCAACCCTTCTCTTTCTCGGTCGGAAACCTGACTCAGCAAAACGAGCAGATGGAGATTTTCAATCAATGGGCAGAGCGCCTGCATCAGCCCGTGGCCGATAAAATGGGAGTCAGCCTGGAAGATTTTTATACCCAAATGTATGAAAATAATTCGGATGGTGACTGGCAGGAGTTCGCAGACGTCGCTCAAGAACTCAAGTGGGTGGACAACATCATTGAGGAATTGCGTGAAGAGGGCATTCGCAGGCGCCCGGGCAGTGAAGCCCCCCAGCCCTTTATCATATTCGCCGGCACAGACGCGGACACTGCAGCTGCTCAAGTAAAGTCCCAAGTCCCTCAAAACGCCTATATTCCCACACCCGGACCTTTTGACTTCTACTTCCTTTATAACCGCAATGGCTTCTACCGCTGGCCAAGTCTCTAAAGAGTCCTCAACAGAGCCCTAATTGTCGGTACCCAGCACGGAAGTCTTCTATCGCAGGAGTCCAGCCCACCTCCTGGCTCAAATAACTTGAACGAATTTTCCGATTCGGACGTCGTCCGCCACTGAAGCGACTCCCACGAGCATCTTTATGAGCAGACGCTGGATCATATCTCAACGGACCGCGCCCCAACTCGACGGCGATCCAATCTACGATCTCCTGGCGCGTCGATGGCCTGCCATCCACGGCGTTGTAGCGAGCGCGCGGTAAGCGCTCTCTGCTTAGCACCGCCAGTATCGCTCCAACAATGTCTTCGCGATGGATCAAATTAAGATAAATATCCCCGTACCCAGGCAGCGTCTGCCCCTCTGCGTGGACAACTTGGTTCCACAGTAAATGCCGTTCGGGTCCATAAATACCACCGAGGCGTAATACGGTACTATCTAGAACCGAGCCCTCCACACACCGCTCCGCCTCCACCAGGATCTCACCAAATTGAGACGCAGGAGCCAACGGGGTATCCTCATCGACCCAGTCGCCACCGTGTTCTCCGTAAACGCTGGTGCTACTGGTGTAAACGTAACGCCGCGCCCCGGAAGAAATGGCCCAATCCATGAGAGCTTGCTGCCCCTCGATATAAGATTCCCGGTAGCCCTCTGGACTACGGCTCGCCGAGCTAACAAGATTTACCACATAATCTACTCGATCGGGTAAGCTATCGCGAAAGTCTCCGATATCCGAAAGTGTACAAGCAACCGCCGCGATGCCTTGTCGTTCAAAATTTGCAATGCGCTCTAGGTTGCGTGTCACCGCAGTGACCTCCATCCCGAGATCTCTTGCACGCAGGACCAATGCAGTACCCACGTAACCAGCACCTGCCACTACCAGCTTTGGACTGATGTGTTTGCTCATTATCTTATTTCAGAAGCCGCAAAGAAGTAGCGTCTCCATGCATCGGTTGCACCTTTAAAGTCTCCTAATTCCCCGCGTAATCTCCCAAGCCACTCCCAGGCTTGGATTTGCGTATGACCTGGGATTTCAGTCGTGGTTTCGAGGACCTCAATAGCATCATATAGCCGACCTTTGGCATAATACTGATTGGCCAATCCCAATGCCCGCACTGGATCGCTAGCATTGTTCGCAAACTGACGCTCTAGAGCAGTCAGAGATATCTCAGTATTTTCGACAGGCAGCATGGTTTGCGGGACAAACTGCAACACCCAATCATGCATAGAGGCATGGTTCTCTTTGTGAAGCATGGCGAAAAATTGTATATCCCAAGCATCGACCTCTCCATTAAAGAGCTGCGGCATCATTGCCTCCATACTACTTTGGCCGAGCTCGCCAGCTACCCGATAGAGATGAACGCGCGGTATTTGACCAATGAAATCGGGACCAAATCCACCGGGCCGTACATCATCTAACATAAGCTCGGAAAGCCGAGCGTCCTCGACGCGCTCATATACCTTGAGGCGCAAGGGCGGTGAAAATTCGGACAAGGAAATAAGAGCTTCACGGCTTTCATCCTGCTCAAATCCGATTTGGATCATCTGGTTGAACAACTCGTCTTGATTCTCAGCGGGACGATCTATTGCCATCCGCCAAGCAGCGAGACCGCGCGACACTTTTCTACGTTCAAACCAGACTCGACCCTCCTCAAAGGGGATCACCGCAAGGTTGGGCTCAAGTAATTGAGCTATGCGAAATATGCGCGCAGCGCGTGCTTCATCTCTCCCTCCGGCTCGTAAATAACCTGCCGCATGGGAAAAGTAGGCTTTCCAGCTCAGTGGGCTCCAGGCACCCCACCATGCGGCAGCATCTTCAACCTTGTCGGGATCGCGCGTCTCTACTGCTAGCTTGATCTGTTCTATCGCCCTCGATTCAACAAGATCTGGATGCACCGGCCAGCGTGTCGCACTTCCCAGAATCCAAGTGCCTCCTATCAATATTGCGACTAAACCACCCACCTGCACAGCTCGTATGGCTACCCAAGGTAATGGACGTTGCCCAATAAGCAGCCATCCAGAAATCCGAGAGTCGCGCAGACACAAAGCCATCAATAGGGATCCTAGAAGAAATATACCAACCCGATGCCATCCCCCATCGACCAGGCTGTGCCCCAACACCACCGCAGCCAAACCGATCGTCAAAAATCGACTTTGAGCCTTGTGCCGTCGCGCCGTGCGCAATGCTGTCAGCATCCACCCGACCAATGCCAAAACCACCAGAGCAAAAGCAACCCAACCCTGCTCAGAAAGAAACCAGAGCCAATCATTTTCAGGAAAAGTAACTGCTTTGCCGACCGCCGCCTGTTCTAAGAATTGGGGGATCCAGGCCTCGAATTGCCCCGAGCCCAGGCCCAAAGGATGTTCGCTGATCATAGCCCAGGTATCCACCCAGATACGCGTGCGGAACTCGGACTCTGGCATACCTACAACGACCGGTGGAAACAAGCGATCGCGCAGACTCGAGTCGCCGAGCATCAGGATGAGTCCAAAAACCAATAGAGATGGCAGGCCGTATTTCAGCCCACGGTTTCCACTTCGGCCCCAAATCCAGGAGGTCCCGAGAAACACCAGCATTCCAAGCAACGCAAACACTACACCGCCTCGAGACTCGATGCGGAACAGCGCCATCCCAGCAAACCCCGTGATCCCCATAGCTAGCATCGTGGGGATGAGTCGACCTTCCGTCAGGGTGATTACAAATAGCCCCAAGCCCAAAACAGTCCCCACTGCGAAAACAATTGCGGTCTGATTACGACTTGGAAAAAAACTCGTCGTTTTCCCAGGTTCGGAATCCAGCCACGTGAGATCGGCGAAAAATAGAAATGCGAGTAAGCTGATCCCAAACCCTAAAATCCACAGAATCGCCTGGTTGGATGTCGCATGCGTCCTCCACGCGAGGATCGTATGCAACCAACCCACTCCAGCCGTACAGAGGATGGCAGCGACAGCAAACTGTCCGATATTCTGAACACCCAATGGATAACGACTGAGTTCAGGATAGCTCCCCGCTCCACCCCCTAAAATTTCTTCCGAGCTGAACCCCATGGGTAGCAAGGCGAGCCAAGCGAGACCAAGAAAAATCCAACTGCCCCACCATACCACACCTGTTGAGCGCCGGAGTGGCGGCGTCAGCATCATGCTCAGCCCAACGCCACAAAGAAAAATTCCCTGAGACAGCACGGTGCCCCCTCCGCCAAAAAAAATGAGCAGGACACAAAACAGGGCAGCCCAGACATAAGGCCTTATTTCAGATGAGATCTCACTCAGAGTTCGGCGGCGATCATGGTGATCCACTTGGTTGAGATCGACTCCAGCAGCGCCAAGCATCCAGTGGATTACATCATTGTGCTCTTTAATGCCTTCCGAATCACGCTCACTATGCTGTGACTTCTCTGGGAAATACGTTCCTCGCGATCCTGTCGAAGGCACACGACTACGTTTGCGATCTTGTTTACCTGTTCTAACGCCTCGATGTTTGGAACTTCCTTCTCGTGATCGCCGCCTACGCGAAGATTGAGAAGTTCGCCTTCGACTCCGGTCGCGATTAGAGCGCCTGGGATATTCAGATTCGTCTGCCATGACCTCAGCCAATCAACGACGGCATTTTAGGCTCTAGTTTTCTGAGAAAACCCCGATGCATAGATTCATTGCAACAGGGATCACCCTAGAATGCATTTTTCCACATCATCGACTCCATTGGACGCGGCGACAGCTCATTATATTTGGCTGAGCCTTTTTTGTTGTAAGGTGTGAGCACCTCACCACGGGCATCGAAATAGATCAGCTGTGCGATGGGCATACCGGGGTAAACGCGGACCGGCTGATGGACAGAAATCTCCAGTGTCCAGTGGTTACAAAACCCAATATCTCCCTTTCCAGCCGTGGCATGAATATCTATGCCCAAACGCCCGACACTCGATTTCCCCTCGAGAAAAGGCACATGGGCATGGGTCTCGGTATACTCGCGAGTCACTCCCAGATACGTACGGCCTGGATGGAGCACATATCCCTGGTCACTCATCTCAAAATGCTCCACCTCATTATGCCTCTTGGCATCGAGAACTGCGTCTACATAAACCGCAAGGTTTTGCCCGAGATGGACGTCGTAGCTATTAGAACCCAGACAGGCGCGGTCAAACGGCTCGATTACAATTCGCTTCTTCTCGATTTCCTCAAGAATGGCAGAGTCACTTAAAATCATGGTCTCAGAGCTACCGTACCAAGATTCAGACTCAAGACCCGATCACACCATCTCTGCACTACAGAGATGGTGGAGCTGATCGGAATCGAACCGACGACCTCTTGCATGCCATGCAAGCGCTCTACCAATTGAGCTACAGCCCCGAAAACGAATCGTAACACAAAAAAGTGAATCCCAGGAGGGTCAAATATTTTATCAGACCGGCGCCTTCCCGTAATCGATGATATGGTTCAATACGGGGCTGGGGCGCATTGCCTTCGAGGCGAGCTGGTCGTCAGGTTTGTAGTATCCGCCCGCGTCGGCCGGTTGCCCTTGGACCTGCGTCAGTTCCTCAACGATTGTCCCCTCAGAGGCTTCTAAGTGGCGAGAGACTGCACTAAATTCGGCCTCCAGATCGGTATCTTCTTCCTGTGTTGCCAGAGCCTCGGCCCAGTAGAGCGCGACCCAGAAGTGACTTCCCCGATTGTCCAGCTCTTTGACCTTACGTGACGGGGCTTTGTTTTTAAGCAGATATTGCGTCGTCGCGATATCGAGCGTCTTACCCAGAATCTTAGCCTTTGGGCTGTCGTACTTTTCGCCGAGATGTTCTAGAGAGACTGCAAGGGCGAGAAATTCTCCCAAAGAATCCCAGCGTAGGTGGTTCTCTTTTTCAAACTGTTGAACGTGTTTCGGAGCGGAACCTCCAGCACCTGTTTCAAAGAGTCCTCCTCCGTTCATAAGTGGCACGATGGAAAGCATCTTCGCACTGGTTCCCAACTCAAGAATTGGAAATAGATCGGTGAGATAATCTCGGAGGACGTTACCCGTCACAGAGATGGTATCCTCCCCCCGCTTCATGCGTTCCAAGGAAAACATCGTGGCGTCAAAAGGAGCCATAATGTGCAGCTCAAGACCCGCAGTGTCGTGATCTTTGAGGTAGACTTCGACTTTCTTGATCAGTTCGGCGTCGTGTGCGCGCTCTTTATTGAGCCAAAATACTGCGGGAGCCCCGGTCGCGCGTGCCCGGCTGACCGCCAATTTCACCCAATCCTGAACCGGGGCATCCTTCACTTGGCAGGCCCGCCAAATGTCGCCCTCCTCGACACTGTGCTCAATCAATGTAGTGCCGCTAGCATCAACGATGCGTATCTTGCCTTTGCCGGGTGCTTCGAAAGTCTTATCGTGCGAACCGTATTCTTCGGCCTTTTGAGCCATGAGCCCAACATTCGGCACGGTTCCCATAGTCGTCGGGTCGAACGCCCCGTTCTCGCGGCAAAAATCGATTGTTGCCTGGTAGACGGGTGCATAGCTGCTATCTGGAATGACAGCGAGACAGTCCTGAGTCTTACCGGCAGCGTCCCACATTTTGCCACCCGCACGAATCATGGCAGGCATGGATGCGTCGATAATGACATCGCTTGGGACATGCAGGTTGGTAATGCCACGATCAGAATCGACCATCGCCATATCTGGCTGCTGACCATAGACAATATCGAGATCGGCTAAAACGTCCTTCTGTAAGTCCTCACCCACTGTTTGCATTTTGGAAATCAAGTCGCCGAATCCATTGTTAAAATCGACACCGAGATCCTTGATGACCCCACTGTGCTTCTCGATGAGGTCTTTGAAGAAAACACGCACACAATGACCAAAGATGATTGGGTCAGACACCTTCATCATCGTCGCTTTCATGTGCAGAGAGAAGAGGATGTCTTCATCCTTGGCACGCTTTACCTGCTCCTCGAGGAATGTGATGAGCGCAGCCTTACTCATCATAGTACCATCTAGTATTTCACCTGCTTGAAGAGGGAGGGGGCCTTTAAGCTCCGTCACGCTTCCGTCCTCTGAAACAAACTCGATCGTGACTTCGGTCGCTTCAGAAATAGTAACCGATTGTTCGTTTGAAAAGAAATCGTCGGCACCCATCGTGGCCACGGTGGTTTTGCTATCTGGGCTCCAGCTGCCCATGGAGTGTGGGTTAGCGCGTGCATACTCTTTTACGGCCTTGGGGGCACGACGGTCGGAATTGCCTTCACGAAGAACCGGATTGACGGCGCTTCCCTTGACTTTGTCGTAGCGGGCCTGAATCGACTTCTCGTTGTCGTCCCGCGGCTCTTCTGGGTAATCAGGTAAGGCGTAACCTTTAGCTTGGAGCTCGGCAATCGCTGCCTTCAACTGAGGAACAGAAGCACTGATATTGGGGAGTTTGATGATATTAGCCTCAGGTGTCTTAGCTAACTCTCCGAGTGCTGCTAGCTCGTCAGGGATACGTTGGTCCTCAGAAAGAAACTCAGGAAAAGTGGCAATGATACGTCCCGACAAAGAGATATCACGCGTCTCTACGTTAATTCCAGAGGACTTTAAAAAGGCCTGAATGATGGGCAGGAATGAGTAGGTCGCCAGAGCAGGTGCCTCGTCTGTCTGAGTGTAAATGATCGTCGGGTTCGCTGACATATTTCGATAGTTTTTTGATACGAGTGATAAAAAGAATCCTTTTGGCTAAGGACTTTTGAACGAAACGTCAAAAGACAATGCCGTAAATCAAAATGCTGTCGACAATCTCATTGCATCGGCAGGGAGGCCTGGCACCGAACCGCCATATCGTTTGGGGTAAAAGTCTCGGATTTCCGCCAGAGACTCCATGGCAAAGCGCGCCGACTCTGATTAGGCTCTACGGGGACCCACTTGACACCAGTGCCAACGACCGATCCGGCACAAAACTGATCCGAAGATCTCCCGTGGCTTCACTCGTAGGGGTTGGATAGACTACCTCCGGTATCCTCGATTCGTCGCCATCGCGCGCCAAGTCGTAGGCTGCTAATACCTCAACGTCCATCTCGATGACCCATTCGGGCCGAGTGACATCTCTGTGGTATATGCCGTGGATATTGAAGGCGATACTTTGATCATCTGACAGAATCGGCTCTGTGAGAGCTTCAAATTCGTCAGCACTCAAAACCGAGTAGATCTTACCGTCGAAAGCGGATAGACGGTCAAGCGCGCGTTGCATCTGGTCATGTGATAATCCCTTTTCCGCAATGTTATCCGCAGACTCATCCAGTGCCAAAGCCAGGATCGCAGGATCCACTTCTGACGTGGAGACAAAGCGATTAGGGAGATCTACCGCAAACCCTGGCACACAGATAAAGGTGATTCCAGAGCCACTTACATAAAAGTCTCCGGGACGATAATACGTATGGCGGAAAAAATTTGCCCCATCTTTATTTGAGGGTTCGAGCACCATAAGATCGGTGTAAAAAGTCGCCGCTGCCTTAACACGACCATGTTGCATAGCCTCAGCGGCCAACTCTGTCAGCTGTGCTTGCCATTGAAATCGGATCGAACGCGCCAAGCGATTTACCTCAGTAGCAGCATTGAGATAGGTAATAAAGAAGGCATTCAAACGGTCAGACTCGGCTGCAGCTTTCATTCGCTGGAGATGCTCAAACTGCGCTGGAGCGTAGCGTTTGAGAATAGCTTGCACATCCTGCGGAAGAAGTTGGTCGAATTCAGATTGGAGCGATGCACCCAGGAGTCCTGCGACCTTCATACTCGCTTGATCAAAAGCCTGCGAAGCATCTGGCCACAAGCCTTGCTGCTGATACAACTCTGCTTGTCGTTGCATCTGCTTGGCTTCTGATACGTCGACTCGCGAGGCTAAAACACTACGCTGAAACGCTCTGAAGAGCGCCTCACATTGCGACTGAGCTCTGAGCGTCGAGTCCATATCGGACTCCCGATACGGATCGACCGAACGATTATCAAAATATACCTGAATGCCGAAGAGCCCGGTGATGCAAACGATCAAGACCCACAGCAAGATGCGAGGCCACGGGCTCTTATACTCGGGTGCACGATAGCCTAAACGACTTGCAGCACGAACATCAACAGAGTCTGCAGCGACCGCAAACACCCCTGGCTTTGGATCATTCATCGAGCCTAAATAGATCGTTTCTTCTGCTCCGATTCAGAGGCTGCCTGAATCTCAGCTGCATCGGCCTCAGGAAGATGGTGGTGACTCACAAGCCAATAGAATACAAAGCCGAGAATGCTATCAGTAACTTGGTGGATAGCCCGCGCAAAAACGGCAGGATCAGAAGAAGCGGCCTTTAGGGTAGCATCTTCATCCGTAAAATATGCTGCGTGTTTTTTATAAATATCCTTAAGCTGGGTGATCAGGATTTTGACTTTAGGTTTGGAAATCTTGTGAGCCTCTTTTGGTATCGATTCTGCCGAATATCCCCAAAAAAGCGCGACAGCAGCCAATTGAATTGGATCTAAAGCCTCCAAACGTGCATGCATACACGTCACTAGAGAAACTCCACTACCGTGACCATTAATTGGCAAGAAAGTGCTGATCCGCTCTACCGATCCCGATAAAAACGCGCGCCGAACATCGCCGAGTTCATGCCGCTTCCCAAGTTTATTGGTAATACGTGAGGTCATCTTAAAGAAATCTTGAAGGGTCTCGATTTCCTCCACCTCCATAATGATGTGTAGCACATCAGAAAGTCTCAATAGGCTAGGTGGAAAGTCGTCCGGTATCTGCCGTGCATGCAGCTGCTTAAGGATTATCCTAGTTTCATGGTCTTGACGAGAAGTCTTCGAGGATAGGCTGTTGAGGGAGTGATCAAACGCGGCAGTCTCTCGGAACAGACGAATGAGCCTTATCCGTTTCTCTTCACCTGGTCCGAAATCTGGATGCTTCAGGAGTTCCGCATAACTAAGCACTGCAAGCTCAGACGCCAAAAAATCGCGCTTTTCACGGTATGAAAAAATCGGCTTGTAGCCGATGCTTTGAGCGAGATCTTTCAGCGAGAAATGAGCAGCGGCACTTATCAATACTTGCTGACGGACTTCTTCCCAGATCTGAGAGTACGATTCGGTGGAAGATGACATGAAATGGACTTTCTACTGAGGGCAACTTACGAGCTACTCGTCACTTGATTAGCACACTCACGCAACTCGGGAAGTCTGCTATATTCTTCTTCAGGATTCAAAGGCATCTCCGCAATTTGAGCCAGAGCTCGGGCTACATTAGCGAAATCTTCGACAACGTTCCCCTGTGTGGTCATTCTATCCAGCATCGCCACCGGGAGACCGGCAGTCACAGCACGCTTGACCACAATAGCGTCTCGGACGGTGTGGTCCATAATCTCAGAATCTAGATGGACGCTATCGGAATACCGCAATTGATTGAGCTGCATTTGCATACGGATACGCGGCATGGCAAAATCCGAACCTGTCTTAATTGCGTTGAAGATGATCGAGCGAATTTCGGCGTGATTCTTACAAGTGTCGTAAAGATACAGATCACTCAGGGCACGAAACTCATCCAGCTTCTCGACAAGGAGCACCAGCCCAATTTGGCTCAATGCATCAGGATTTGCTGGAACGATGATTGAATCAGCCGAAAAAATCCCACAGCGCGCAGCTTCCAGAAGATTGGGAGGGCAATCATAGATTACATAGTCATACTCATCGATAAAGGACTCCTGGCTCTTGAAGAAATCGAAGAATACCGGGTTATCTGACTTGGGCCGGTAAGAGCGGTCCTCGATTTCAATCAACTGAAAATTACAAGGAATAATGTCCAAGGGGATGCCTGCATAAGCGTCTTCTCGAGTACGAAAGACATTGCGGAAACGAGCCTCCTCCAAACTGACTGAGGCGTCCGTGAGGTAGGTACAAATCGAGGGTATTTCCTCATCCTGCACTTCTCGCCAGGTGGCCAATCCCATAAGCCAAACAGAGGAGTTGGACTGTGTGTCGAGATCTACCAGAAGCGTGCGTTTACCAGCAAGTGCCAGGTGAGATGCTACATTGACCGCCAGCGAAGTTTTACCGACTCCACCTTTGTAATTTATAAAGGCAAATTTATGAGGCATGATCTTAAATAGTATGTTTGGGCTCCGAACTGACCTACAATATTTCTTGCCGTGCGGAATCTTCCATGTGCTGCTCAGCGATCCGCTTGAGCTCTTCCTCAGTCCGCGCGAGGTCTGTCTCGCGGCGAACGAGTGCAGCTTCCCGTTTTTCAAGACGCTTCTCGCGAAGGTTAAGCTCGCGCTCACGCTCTTCACTCAGATCAACTACCTTCGTTTCAGAAACCCCGACGACTCCAGAACTTTCGACACGACCCGGTAATACGGTGTAAGCGACGACATTACCTTTAGACAGGCTCACTTCATCTAGAAGATCATAAATGGAAGAACAGGCATAACCCTCTCCTACGATGACCAACGAATAAGCCCGTTTTTTCTCGTGGTATGTAATGAATATCGCGCGTGCCGCAGAGTCCTGCTCTGCAGCACTGATGGGCTCATTCAGCTTACCTCTGAAGAAGGCTCGAGCGTCTGACAGGCTGATATGCTTCATGGAGAGGTCGGTTCAATTTATTTCGACCGCGAACACGGTCTTCGCATTGCTTGTTATTGGAATGGGGGTAACTTCGTGCAACTCCGATGCCATTCTACGACCCAACGAACCGAGATCATTAGCTACAGGATTGCCCTTCACAAATTTTTATCCAACTAATTCCCCGCAACTACGTAGTATACTCTATGAACGAGTTAGGGGATGCCGGATAAATTGAGTTTTTCACGCAAATTGCGGTCTTTGGGGGAATTTTGAGACCAATAATAACTGTTGGAAATTCGCTTCATCAGTTCGGCCTCAGTTACCTGACTGGTCGCGGTGTCTCGCTCCGTCCAGCCACGAATCCCGTGGGGGAATGCCGTTGCAAACTCAATTTCGAGGAATCGACCGAGCTCGGGATATTCGACACGATAGCTACTCCAGATGCGCCCAGACTTCATCTCACCGACAGCGGCATAGGGGCGGGTCTCCCGATGAGAAAAGCGCAAACTCAAGCTATCTGGAATAGCCAAAAACTCTCCAACAGGCAAAGCCTGAGGATCGCGACGCAACAGTGTCCAGAAGCCGTTCTCCATCCAAATGTCACCTGTCCATTCAAGATCTTGATCCCCTTCACCCTCAAAATAAGAGCGTAACTCATAACGGAGGGCACCGTCCTCACGATTGATTTGCGCGTATACTTGCCCACACCAATCCTGAACCGAGGTCGTCAACTTCAATGCGCGTCCATCCTCTTCAAACAGGGGAGAGAATACCGAGGTCATCGTGCGATAGGCGTAAATGCCCGTATTAAACTCGCGCAAGGCATTGAGCTTCAAGACATCCATATCATTACTGTCACGACGATCACTCTTGACCTGCTTGGTGGTATCAAACGGTTCCGTAACGAAGATTAGAGTCGCGACGCCCGGATGCTCGTCTCCATAGCGGACCTGCTTCAGAGAGTAGGTAGTAATCTCAGCTCCATCAAACCATGTATCGCGCAGTTCCTGTTCGGTGGCAGCGGTTAGGCGGTGATGACTGCAGAATACGGACACAATAAAGAGCGAAAGGAGCAATATAGATTGAGTCATGTTACTTAGATAAACCGTCCGGCGATACATTCCAAACCGCGGCATTAGTTTGAGACGAATTTCCACTCGAGCTGCTCAATATCGTAGAATCCCAACCCCACCGCCTGAGCGTATTCAAGTAGTGGATGAGAAGAGCGAAGGATATCAAAACCCTGTTGCTGCCGCGCATCATTGAGCCGTTCGAGCATCAAAGCGTCTAGAGCGACAGCATTTGTGGACAGCCAGAGCAAGGGTTCGGAGCGCGTGTAGAGGGAGTTAAATTGAGGCCCCCCAATGTATTGATAACGCTCTAAAGATAGGAGGGTAAAGAGCCACTTCTCGCGCAATTCTGGAATCGATGCGATCTCCGCCACAGCCACAGGACCGGTGGTACTGCTATTTAGAAAGCGCCGTGTATTCGAAACCGCGTAGACGGATGCATTAGTTAACGCCCCATGTAACAACAAGATACGGTGGTCTGAAACCACGGGGAGATTGATCCAAAAATCGACATCCAAGAACAAATTTGTGGGCAGATAACTCCTTCGCTCTTCCTCAGTGATATTCCGCTCACCACGCTCATCTTCGAACGTGACACTCCCAAAACTCCGCGGACGTGGCGGAGGCAATGGATTATCATAAAACCAGACCGGATCGTAATAAGCCTCAGAGTCTAACGGTTGAACAGACATACCCTCGAAGGCCGTCTCCAGTTGACTCAGCGACGGCAAGAATTGGGCCTCCCGCAGTTGCGAGGTATTGAGGTCAACGATACGGATATCCTCGCGTACAAACCCACGCTTCACCAAAGCGTCGGCCACAGCGCTGACAAGATTTAGCGGCGTTGCCAAGCCACCTCCCTGGGCCGTCTGAACTTTAAGAGCAACGATACCCGTCTCTCCTGGGGTGATCGGTTCTCCACGTTCTCTTTCAAAACTTTGAACAATCGCCTCGACAGAGGCATCATAGGCAGTGGCAGAAAACTCGCTTATATCTGTTTCCCAAATATAGCGCTCAAGCAAGTCCCTCTGCACAAAAGTATCCTGGGCATCGAGCGCGATGACACATAATAACATTAAAAACAACCCGACAAACCGCCGTCTGGACTTATCTCTGAATCCTTGCATCCCCGACATCTTCAGCTTTTCAATCTGTACTTCATGGCTTCAAGCATTAAACGGATAATTCTCCTCTATGTTCCCTGCGTTCTTGGATCGATCTGGTTCAGTGGCTGTAGCAATGAAGCCCAACGCACTGAGTCAGCACTCAATCAAGCACAAATCGCCTATGATGCGAGTGCCTTTGGCCAAGCGGTCACCATTTTGGAACCCCTTGCCACGTCAAATCCAGACAATGTCGATATCCATGAACTACTGGGAAAGAGCTACCAGAGACTTGGAGACTATCTGGGCGCTGCTATTATATTGAGGGAAACCTATACAAAAGATCCCGCACGTATCCATTTAGCAAAGGACGCAGCCAAGAGTTTTGCCGCAGCAGGTGATTTTACTTCCGCGATCGCGGCCTACCGTAAATACCTCAACATTTTTAGGGACGATGCTCATGCTATGCGGGGGCTCGCTGACGCGTGGCTTGTTACAGGTCGCGACACACCTGCACTGGAGTGGCTGCTTCTTCTGGAGAAAAGCGCGCCACCGTTGTTCACGCGCGAATACATCTTGGAAACCGCTCGGATTTACCGTCAATCGGGCCTTAACGTCCAGGCTAAGCGTTACTACCAGCGCCTTGAATCAGATGAAGATCTTTCCTACTCGTTACCCGCACAACTCGCATTGATTGACTTAGCGGCTCGTGACCAGGAGTGGGAGAACGTCAAAATCAGAATGGCCATGGTGGATAAGATCGCCCCTGGAGCTTTTGATGCGAGCCCTGTCGGTGCGCTGCGCGAGCAACTCGCCGAGCGCGAGCGCAACTTAGCCCGTTTAGCTGAAGAACAGGCTAAACAAGAGGCTCTAGCAGAAGAAGCGCGGGAAGCGCTTATTTCTGCATCAACCGCCTCGGAAACCTCCGAGACGGAGGCGGAGCAGGAGATCACCCAGCCCGAACCGACGGAGCCTGAATTTGCCGAAGTAATCGAGTCAGCACCAACTGTTACGCCTCCAGCTGATGGCGATGGCATTCAAGTATCGGCGTCAGACGATACACTTGCGTCAACAACAACAGAAGTTCAAGAGCCTGAGACAGCGGATTTAGCCATACCCGATATTGACCCAAGCGAGCCTGATTCAACCGCAATACTAACAAAACCCGACGTTTCAAGTGAGGACGTGACAAGTGACAGTTTAAAGACGCGTTCTGAACTTATTTCACGAGGAGACACACTACTCGAACAGGACGACTACGAAGGCGCGGTGAACGCCTACTATGATGCCGATGCCCGCTCACCCAACGACCCCATAATCTGGGAACGCATCTCTCAAGTATTTCTTCAACAAGGGAGTCCTCGACAGGGAGAGATAGCCATGCTCGAAGCAATGCGCCATGCACCCGACGATGCAGAACTACGCATACGCTATATACGCATGATCCAAGGCATGGGGGACCCAAAAAAACTCATGCGCGTCATAGAGAGCGCAAAACAACGCTTTCCCGAAAATGCGCAAATAACACTTTTGCTTGCGCGTGCGTTTGAACGGATCGAGCGCAACGAACGCGTTGCCCGCTTTTACTATGAGCAGTTTCTCGATCTAGCACCCGATTCGCCTGAGGCAGAGTCCGTGCGTGCGCGCCTCATCAGCCGCTAGCCGCCCATCAGATGCCCCGCATTGCCCGCAAGACTATTGAGGATATCCGTGCCCGCGTCGACCTTTACGATGTTGTATCTCCCCACGTTGAACTCAAGCGCGCCGGGGCATCTTGGAAGGGACTAAGCCCATTCAATTCTGAACGGACACCCTCGTTTTACGTTCATCCGGATAAGGGCTTCTACAAATGCTTTAGTAGCGGAAAAGCGGGAGATCACTTCAGCTTCGTCGAAGAAGTCGAGAATATATCTTTCGAAGAAGCGGTCGAAACACTGGCAAAGCGCTTCAATATCTCAATCGAGTACGAGGCAGGTGGCCCCAGTCGCGAAGAACGCAGTCTGCGTCAGGAGTTATTCGACCTCCACGAAGTGGCCGCACAGTGGTTTCGCGATGCCTTCCAAGCCTCAAATGAAGAAGGAGAGTATGCACGCGATTATTGGACTGAGCAGCGAAAATTTAGTGCAGAAACTGGCGAGGATTACAAAATAGGTTGGGCCCCTACAGATAGCTTTGCTCTTCACGAAAAGCTAAAACAGAAAGGCTACTCCCCTCAGGCTTTGCAGCAGTCTGGACTGTTCTATTTGCGCGAGGAACATGTAGGTGCCCAGAAAGCCCGATGCCGTTTCGCCGGTCGGCTTATGATTCCGATCCGCGACAACAACAGCCGCATCGTCGCCTTCACCGCGCGGGTAACTGATCTCACTCGAGAGGACGACGTGGCACGCGATGCAAAATACGTCAATAGCCCTGAAACACCCCTGTTTGTAAAGAGTAATATCCTCTTCAACCTCGACGTCGCCCGCAAAGCGACTAAGGAAAACAGGACACTTTACATGGTGGAAGGCCAGCTCGACGCCATCCGGTGCGTCGAACAAGGCATCAAGTCAGTTGTAGCGCCCCAGGGGACTGCCATTACTGACCAACAATTACACCAACTCCGCCGCATCGTGGACCGCCTGGTATTTGTGCTTGATGGTGATCGCGCTGGCAAAGACGCCGCACTCAGGGCACTCCCTATGGCATTGAAAGCAGGCTTAGAACCGCGCTTTGTGGCGCTTGCTGACGGACAAGATCCAGATTCCATTGCTCAAGCTGGAGGCACCGATGCACTCAAGAAATGCTTCGAAAACTCAATGGGCACCGTCGCATTTACCAAAGCCGCCCTGGATTCGGGAGATCCCCCCTCTCCTTCAGAACGCCAGGGCCAACTGAGATCCCTGTTCGGCATCCTAAACAGTGTAGAATCAGCTATTCTTCTGGAAGAATACATCGAAGAGACGGCACGTGTGTGGCAGCTTCCACCCGATGCACTGCGCACCGATTTCGCCCAATTTCGTAAACGGCAAACAGGACGAAAGTCGAACAGAACACACCAGCCTCAGACGAATACAGATTCCCCCGACGCCGCCCCTACTCCCGAGACCGCTCAGGCACAGGATTCTACGTTGACACGGGTTGAGAGTCAGCTACTATGGTTCATTTTGCATAATGGAGATTTCCTGGACTTTATCGCAGCAAATTTCGACATTAACTGGATTCACGCTGACTCGGTTCCGGCACGCATGCTGCGAAAGATCTTAGTCGACGTTCAACACGGAGCTATCGAACCAGGAGATCCACTCATCGACTCCTTTGAAACTTCTAAGGAACGCCAACTGTTTTTCGATTTACAATCCATCGACCTCAACCTCGAGGAACCGGAAAAATCGGTAAAGCAAGCGATAAACAACGCGTTCACCAATTGGATACAAATCAACTTAGACAGACTCAGCCACCAAATCGCTCAACTCAGTTCAGATTCCGAAGAAACCATTCACCTGATGCGTGAACGTATTGACTACCGCAAGATGCGCGCATCTCTTCCTTTTCCCTCCTAACCTAGCCCTCACCGTCCTCATGCCAGCAAAGAAGAAAGCTTCCGCGAAAAAAACCCCACCTGCGAAAAAGAAAAAGACCGCCACTAAGGCGAAGTCTGCCGCGAAGAAAGCACCCGCAAAAAAAGCTGCTCCCAAGGCCGCCGCCGTGAAGCCAGAGATTTCTGAGGAGAAGCAAAGTTTCAACGACTCCCAAGCACGCTTGAATGATCGCATCCGCGATCTGATCCGACTGTCCAAAGAGCAGGGTTACGTTACGTATAAAGACATCAATGTCGCCCTGCCTGAAAGCGTAAATAACCCGGAAGAGATCGAGAATGTGATCAGCATCCTCGAGAATCTTGAAGTCGACATCCTCGATGCCAGTGAAGTCGAGACTTACAAGGCGCGGATGGAGGAGAACGAAGAACAAGAGATGCGCAACAGCCAGGCCGACATGATCGACGACCCGGTCCGCATGTATCTCAAACAAATGGGCCAGGTGCCACTTCTCACACGCGAGCAAGAGGTTTCTATTTCCAAGCGCATCGAAACAGCGGAGCTCAAAGCCGCAAACATCCTTTTTTCTGTGGGTATCACAGCAGACTATCAAATCGGCCTGATTACAAAGCTGCTCAACCGCGAAGAGCGTTTCGACCGTATCGTTCTAGATAAAAAGATAGAAAGCCGGGAAGCTTATTACCAAATGCTGCCTCAGCTTGTTGCCGAGGCACAAAAGATCAACACCCAACTCACTGATCTTTGGAATAAGATGAAGGATGCGGGGGAGGATGAGAAAAAGCTCAAACGTCTTCAAACCCAATACACGAAGGCAGAAACAAAGCTAAAGCCGATCTTCAAGAAATTCTGCCTAAAGATGAAAATCTTTGAAGAATGGCTCGCTTCTGTAGATCCCATCCTGCGCGAAATTAATAATTGCTTAGAGAACCTCGCTTTGGCTCAACGTGCTTCATCACGTCGTCGCAATATCGACACTGATGCCATTCATACCCGCCTGGATGAAATTCAAGACCAATTTCGCTTTGATCCGAGCAGCCTAACCGAGCTGATCCGCGATGTCCGGAAACACTTTCGCGATGCTCACAAGGCAAAAACAGAGATGGTAGAAGCCAATCTTCGCTTGGTGATCTCGATCGCAAAAAAATATACCAACCGTGGACTCAACTTCCTCGACCTGATCCAGGAAGGAAACATGGGCCTAATGAAGGCGGTGGAAAAGTTCGAATACCGCCGAGGCTACAAGTTCTCTACTTACGCCACCTGGTGGATTCGCCAAGCTATCACCCGCTCTATCGCAGACCAGGCGCGGACGATCCGCATCCCGGTCCACATGATCGAGACGCTCAACAAGGTGATGCAGGTCCAGAAGCAACTCCTCCAAGAGCTAGGCCACGAGCCAACAGCAGAGGAAGTAGCGGAAGAAATGAACCTCCCCGTTGAGCGCGTGCAGTCCATCATGAAGATGGCTCAACAGCCCATTTCGCTACAGAGTCCTGTCGGCGATTCTGACGACACCAATTTCGGCGACTTCATTGAGGATAAGGGTGCGGAAAACCCCTACGACATGACTGCCTACTCGCTACTGCGCGAAAAGATCGTCGATGTCCTGGATTCGCTCACCGAACGCGAACAACGCGTTCTCTCTCTACGTTTTGGCCTAGCGGACGGTTACAGCCGCACACTCGAAGAAGTTGGGCGGCAGTTTAAGGTCACGCGAGAGCGTATCCGCCAGATCGAAGCGAAAGCACTGCGCAAAATGCGTCACCCGACACGTATCCGACAGCTGCAAGGATTTTTCGAAGGCGATATCGACGTCGAGACACACGGGTTCGACAACTTCAAGCGCTAGGCCGACTTGAAACGAAGGCACAGGTTTGCACCGTTGGCTACTGGTGCTGGGCTGAGCATTCTCTGCGTCTTATTAACAGGTTGTCTTACCGCCCTGCCTAATGATTCGTCGGAAGTTCCAAATCCGTCAGCAGGAACAAGACGATCTCCGGAACTGCTTGGGATCGTCCTAAGTGTCGATAATGCACAAGGATTTGTCATCGTTCGGGCGGAAAGCTGGGTTGGGAAACTGTCTCCTTATGCTTCCGAGGGCAATCGCGTTACCATCTCTACCGACGGATTGGTGACGGGCACTGTCGGCGATGTCCTCTACCAGTCTAACCAGATCCACGCCCTTTACATCGAGTCAGGCCAACCTCAACCGGGGGATAATCTATTTCTCCTGCCCGATGCCACAGGAGATTGATAGCGGTCTTAGCAACCCATTTGCATTTCGAAGCTAAGCTTGCATGGTTATTAGATGGGTCCCGAAATATCTGAGATAGAGATCCCCAAGAACATTCCGATCATGACATTACCCGAGGCAGTTTTATTCCCTCAGGTGATCATGCCGCTCCATATATTTGAAGAGCGTTATCGCAAAATGTTATTGGACGTGTTGGATGGTCCCCGAGTGTTCGGGATTGCTACGCTCAAGCAAAACGAAGCGAGCGATCCTAAAATCCTAGAACCTTTTCATTCTATCGGTTCCATAGGTATCGTCCGAGCCTCTCAGAGTAATGACGATGGTACCTCCAACGTGTTGCTACAGGGCCTCATGCGTGTACGCTTTGAACAGGTGGTGCAGGAGGACCCTTATAGAATCGCTCGCATTCAGCCCTTACAATCGACTACAGAAGAACAGGCTCCCTACCCAGGCATGCAGCAGCTCATCTTAGATCTTCTTCGCGAAAAGCGACAAAATGGAAGTAGTATTTCAGACGAAGCCATGGACTTCCTTGAAAATATTCAGGATCCAGAGTCGTTCATTGAATTCGCGTCCTATTCGGCTTGCGACAATTTGGTTGACAAACTCCAACTCCTAAAGACGACCGAGACCCTAGATCGATTTAACCTCCTTAGCGATTGTCTGACAAAAGACATCGAACGCATCCGATTCTTCAAACAGCTCCAAGAGGGCTTGAAAGACGAACAAATCGGGTTGAATTAACTGCTTGGCACTGTGGTAACGAGCCCCACGACGCAAAGCACTGAAAACAGCACGAGGTAGAGCGAGGTAAACATCAGACAGCGCCCAAAGTCCTTCGGCGTCTCAGCTCGATAGACTAAGATACCCAACCACCGGCCCAGCGGATATGACATCGCGGGTATAAATAGCCCCACCATGTCGTAGAAAAGACCAAAGGCTAAAGCGATTAGGCAGGCTGCGGTAACTGATAATTGATATTGGACGAGGCCAAATGTGCGCCCAAATCGAACAATCAGCGTCCGCTTATTGGCAACGCGATCTTCATCTACATCCCGTAGGTTGTTCACGACCAATAGGTTATTAATTAGCAAACCCAGAGCAATCCCCAGCGTGAAAGCCACGACACTGTATTCATCAGCCTGGACAAAGTATGTGAACCCCGTCGCGACCCATCCAAAATAGAAAACCACGAAAATGTCTCCAAGCCCTAGATAAGCCAGAGGTGCAGGCCCCCCAGTATAAAGAATCGCACAGGCTATGGACGAGAGCCCTATAACAATGAGCCAAACATCGCCATAGGGGATCAGGAGACAGCCAGCTACAAATGCCAACGCCAGAACGGCCCAAGTAGCACGCAGCATCGCTTGTGGTGTAATCCAACCTGACGCCACAGCCCTAGGCGGCCCCTTACGCTGATCCGTATCGGCTCCCTTTTTGTAATCGAAGTAGTCGTTTGCAAAATTCGTGCTGATCTGGATCAACAGACTAAACAACAGGCAAAGCAAAGCCGGAAACCATTCAAACTTCCCTTCATAATAAGCATAAGCAGTCCCGACTAATACGGGGCTCGCCGCTGCAGGAATTGTGCGCGGACGTGTAGCGACCAACCAATGCCGGATCATCGGGTAGCAATGAGCGCGATTCGGCGAGTAAAGGTTTCCCCAAATGCCAATGCAATTTCCTGTGCATCGGCATAAGTACTCTCGAGATTGTCCACATGCCGAAAGTAGGTAGTCATCCCCTCGTTGGAGAGTACGGTAAAGGTAATGTCCATATAAGCCAAACGATCCGCAGTTGCTACACCATTGATATAGAGTGTTCCATTCTCAACACTCACTGACGAGGTAGGGTTAATCGCCGATACAGCGAGGCTTGTCGCATTTTCACGGTAAAACTGGATACTAAAGTCGATCACGTTTGAAGCAGCAAGATTCCGACGCAAACCGGTCGAGTAGATCCCCACGTTCCCGCTAACGGCGTCTGAAGGAGAACCTGATTCGATATTACCGTCCCAAATCGTGCGTAATGTGATACCACCCGAAACATCGCTCTCGCCAATAAATCCGTCAAAAGCTGCGTTACCTGAAAAAGTGGTTAACGGGTCCACCAGTCCGCGATAAATTGAGACATTGCGCGAAGACGCCGTGCCAGGGAAAATCTCACGCAAAGTCAATTCGTAGGCGACCGCACAAATATTCCCGGTGACAGGATCGCCATCAAAATCCTCAGACGGCGCATCGGGGACTGAGGACAGAACGATCAGCCTGGCCTGGTTTGCCAAGGAGAAGGCTCCGGTGCCTATCGTCTCCGTCTGGTAATTAATGATTTCTCCAGGAGCATTAAAAAGAATGCCATCCAAATCGTCCTCGATCAACGTAAGAAGGAGCCTTGCCTCGCGCGATGCCTCGACAGCACCAGCAGAACGATTCCAGATGCCGAGCACACCCGAGGTGATAGTCAGAATAAGCCCGGTAATAACAACCATCACAGCAGTCGAAACCAGAATCTCGATGAGGGTAAAGCCCTTCGCAAGCTGCGTTTTACAGGCGGAGTATGGAATATTTTTGCGCCTCATCAGACTAAAAATTGAGAACGGTGCTGAAGCGCAACAATTCACTCGATTGAGAGGGAGGATTCTCAGCGATCAGGCTCGCAATCGTCTGACCCGGAGCAGGCGCGTCATAAGAGAATATCCGCACGTCCATGATGAGGTAGCCCAGGTCAAAGTCTGCGAATGTTTGATTGAGAGACACCGAAAACAATTGATCGAACGGAGATGGGAGAGCATTGGACGTTGCCGACACGGTGTTCTGGGGGTTAGAGAAAGCCGGAGTGACGAGTGCAACGAAGAGCGCACCGTCGACATTGTCAGATACAACGGTGTTGTTCATCGCAACCTCCACATCTGCAGCTTGAGATCCGTCGACAAGGACAGTAGCCCCATCAATTTGGTTGTATACTAAAATATCGATATACTGGTTACCTTGGAGCTCCGTATAAACTTCTTGGAATTTTGGGACGTCAGGGTTGAGATCGTATGACTGAAGAAATGTCTCTACTTTGCTAACGACCGCTGCGGCCTCCTCGCTGGTGAGGGACTCCGAAATCGAGGTCAGCGTGCTTCCAAGAAGACCGATCAGCGTCACCATCGCGAAGGCAAATACACCGATAGCGATGATAACCTCGACCAATGAAAGACCTCTACGTTGAGGAGAAACTGTTACTGCACTCTCCATCATGGGATCACACCTGCGTCTGGGTAGCGATACACCGCCCCCATACCTAAGATAATATAACCACCCGGAGCACTCTCACTGTCCCACACAAGTTCAAGCCCTGCCGCCCCAGGGATAGGTGAGCCTGATGCAATGACGACATTAAACTCATCAATTCCGCCGTTCAGACGCCCCTGGGAGTTAAAAGGTATATAATGCCAGGTATCTGTGCCAGCAGTTGACTGAGCAATCGCCGAGGGACGGTTCAAATCAACAGTCAAGCTATTCAAACTGACCGTCGCATTCCCCGTCTCTTGAGACCGCACCGGCTCAAAATGAATACCAGCCGGGAGCAGATCGAAACCGGTGGCCGAAAGCCAACCTTGGTTCCCATCCACATCCTCACCCCAATAGACAACAGTAGTTTCACGGAGATAGCGCTCCGGGTCTGTGACGTCGCCGTTAATCAAGAGCAGTGCACTCGCGCCAAATCCCCGAGTGCCTGCACCAACTGGAAAAGTAGAACTCCCCTGTTGGATAACTGCCTGAGTTCGAGCGCTGATCAATAATCCTTGAAGCACACGTTCAGCCGTTGGAACATCCCCACGCCCACCACCGGCGAGCGCAATCCCCACACCCCCGATGATTACCGCAATCAATCCAACGG
The DNA here is from genome assembly GCA_013215165.1 of Opitutales bacterium. Taxonomy (NCBI): domain Bacteria; kingdom Pseudomonadati; phylum Verrucomicrobiota; class Opitutia; order Opitutales; species Opitutales bacterium. Next base: position 44,067 of record JABSRG010000021.1, read on the forward strand.
TGACGAGGAGCTCGATCAGGGTGAATCCCCCCGCAGCTTTTGAATGGCTCAAATCTTTGCTTTCCATCACTCGACCATAATGTTGTCTAGATTTGAATCGGCACCCGTCATCAGATCTTTCGGATCAAATACACCCGTCGTACCTATCGTAGCCGGAGGTGCGCTGAGTCCATCGGGCCCATCAGAAAAGAGCACGAAGTTACTGTTTCGCCACGTTGTCGTAGCTGCGACTTGGTCGTAGTAATAACGGAGTGTACCATCCCAAGCATCTCTGAGTGTCACATTTCCGAGGTTAGTAACGGTACGGTTGGCCATGAACGCGGCTTCCGCATTTTCATTAGCGAATGAGATGTTCAGGTCTTGAATATCTATAAAAGGGTTGCGAATGGACGCTGCGTCGAGCGGTGCTCCATCGGGCGAGATGAGGCCAGCAAGCGCGGAAAGTAAGACCAAATTACCCGCAGCTGTACCTCCATTAGCTCCCACACGGGGGAAATCACCGAAGTCAGACTTATAGCGCTGCAATGCGACCTTGATGGCCGTCATGTCCGCTTTCGTGCGCGTGACGTTCTGTTGCTCGGCTACGCCAGAAATAGCACCAAACGTCAAGGCCGCAAGAATGCCAATAATAGCGATCACTGTGAGCAACTCCACGAGTGTGAATGCTCTTTTTAAGCTGGATTGGGGACGAATCATGAACGGGGTAATTTGCAGAATTGTTCTGATCGAGGACGGGAAATTAAGCTAAAACGATTCCCTTTGGCAACGTAAATATATTGATAACAAAGTGAATACTCAGCCCATTGTTATAGATCTAATTTCTCGAGCGCATCTGAGGCTTCCATCCACCCCTCCTCCACGACTGAAAGCTCCCGTTTCCAAGCATCCAACTCTTTCATCAGCGAAGTAGTCTCGGACCCTTGTTTAAACCAATCAGGGTCTAACATCTCTTGTTCACGCACCTCTATTTTCTTATGAAGTGTCTGCATCTTATGTTCGTGTTGCTGCACCTTCTTCTTCAGCGGGGCAGCACGTTGACGCCGTTCAGCTTCAACGCGACGACGTTCCTTAGCAGAGATTGCTGGGCCCGCAACTACTACTGATTCCGAAGTTGGCTGAGACTGAGTGAGACGCGCCTCTTCTTCGTCCAACATTCGAATATAGTCGGAGACATTTCCCGTGAGCATCCGCAACTTGCCAGGAGTGACTTCAAGCACCTTTTCGACAACCGGATCCAGAAAATGTCGGTCGTGGCTGACTAAGACAAGCGTCCCAGGAAAGTGCACCAACGCTTCCTGCAAGATGAGCTTGCTATCTAAGTCGAGATGATTGGTCGGTTCATCCAGGATAATTGTATTCGACGGCCTCATCAGCATCCGGGCCAACGCCAAGCGGTTGCGCTCACCGCCAGAAAGAACTCTCACTGGCTTAAACACATCGTCCCCTCTGAAAAGGAAGGCGCCCAGCAAAGATCGGGGATCCATGCGCGACCCACTGGCCGACGCGGCCTCTTCCACTACTTGTAGCGCGGTCATATTTAGGTCTAGGCTCTCGGTTTGATGCTGAGCGAAATAAGCCAGTTCAGTGTTATGACCTAATTGACGATCCCCATGATCATAGGGCTCCTCCCCGGCCAAAATGCGCACCAGAGTCGACTTACCGGCACCATTGGGCCCAACGATTGCAACACGCTCCCCATCAGCAATACGCAGAACTAAGTCTCGAAACACTTCGAGCGTACCATACGACTTCGAGAGGCCTGATAACTCAATAGCGGTAGGGCTGTTGCGCGGCGGATTTGGGAAGCGAAAATGCATAGAGCGTTCGTCGGTATCCAGCTCGATACGCTCGATCTTATCCAATGCCTTGATGCGGCTCTGCACCTGAGAAGCCTTACTCGCCTTGGCGCGGAATCTATTGATGAAGGCTTCTTGCCTTTCGATTTCACGTTGTTGCTTCTCGAATTGCTGTTCTCTCACCTGCTCAAGAACAGCCTTTTCTTTCTCTGCAAAACTAAAATTCCCCGAGAAGCTATCCATGCGCCCCGCCCCCAGATGGAAAGTTCGATTCGTTACAGCGTCCAAAAATGCCCGATCGTGAGAAATAATTAGCAAGGCCCCCGGATAGCGTCTTAAGAATTGCTCCAACCAACGTTGGCTCAAGATATCAAGATGATTGGTCGGCTCATCGAGCATCAGTAAGCTAGGCTGCTGTAACAAAAGCTTTCCTAGGGCGATCCGCATCTGCCATCCTCCAGAAAATTTACCGGTATCTTTATCAAAATCATCCCCCTGAAAGCCAAGCCCAGAAAGCACCTTCTCTATCTTCGCTCGAAGCTTGGGAGCCTCCAATCGCTCCAGTTCGTGCTCCATATCACCAATCCTATTAATGAGCTGTCGGTATCCAGGAGAGTCCACCGCGAGCGTATCCAATTCAGAATGAGCGGATTCTAGCTCGGCCTGTAACTCAATAATCTCGGGGAAAGCTGTCGCTGCTTCATCGACCAGCGTCCGGCCCCTGACCGTAATTCCATCCTGCGGCAAGTGTCCCAAAGTAGTCCCTTTCGCCACGATTACCTCTCCTGCATCCAGGCTCTCCTGCTCCAACAAAACCCGGAAAAGCGTCGATTTACCCACACCGTTACGCCCGACCAAACCGATCCTATCCCCCTCGAGAATCTCATCGCCCACCGAATCAAAGATAATCTTCGGGCCATAACGCAGACTAATGCTATCGAATGTTATCATTTAGATAAATATGACAAATTATGTATAAGGGCTCTTTAACCCGGGACGGGATTCTCCGATGTTCGAGAAGTTTTTGGCAATACCTCTATCTATGCGTGAATCCCCGATACTCTCCCCTGCTCAAACTGAATTCTTCAACGATGTAAAAACCTTCTTCTTTAGCAACCCATTCGGGGACACTTCCTTCGAGACGCTGAAAAAACTACTCGGTCCAGAATTCAACCCGATAAGCGATCAGAGACGCATTGAAGATCTTACCGAAAATCGAGAACGCCTCTGCGATAAAATCGAACGACATCTCGGAGACATCGACAAACTGGTCCATGGGGCCAACAAACCCCTGCGCCCGGATGATTATCGACTCTATGAGCCCGCGGTCTTTTGCATCCAATTTCACCGAAATCGCGAGGCATTCCAGGGATTGATAGGGAAAAGCAAGAAAGCCCTGAAAAAGCGCGGCCCATTTCATTCCGACATATGGGGAGACTCTTTGGAAGATCAACTCAACCCAGGAGGCATCAAACACCAACCCTCCTTTAAAACTGAGCACCTCATTGCCCTTTTTTATCAGCTACACCGTGCAGAGTCCTTCATCATTTCTAATATTCCCGGGCGCACCGCCAGCGCGGGTGCACTACGCACACGCATCTGGCAGTCGATATTCACCCGCAACCTAGAGCGCTACTTTATCGCTATTCACGCAACCACACGCTCAGCACCCACGCTTATCACAGGACCCACTGGTTCCCGAAAAGATCGGATCGCAGAGACCATCGCGCTGAGTCAATATATACCCTTCGATGCGAGCAGCAGCCGATTCGAAGCACGATATAATAGCGCCTACACAAAAATCGACCTCGCCGCCATTCATGGCGATCTCTTCGATCACACCGTCTTTGGCTATCGACGGAACTCTGCCTCTACTGCCCGCAGTGCCCTTGATTTCGCTAGCCGATGGGGATCTTTATTCCTGGATCACCTACACCAAGCACCCCTGAGCATTCAAGCGCGACTCACCCACCTCATCCACTCTGGCCATTTTCATTTCCTAGACGGTGGAGAGGCACAGCCATTTTCTGGTAAACTCATCGCCGCGTCCAAAGACGGTATTAAACAAACAGTCATAGATGGCTCATTCTCAGAAGACTTATTTCTTGCCATCTCCGCCGATCGCATTGGGAGCTTGCCGCTCCTTCAAGCCATTTCTGAGAACACCGATGAACTCGCATTCTATGTCGAAATCATCGCGGGAGAGCTCACAGAAGACGTCGCGACTCGCCAGCAAATAAGCGACGAGTCTATTCGCTGGATCCGCAGACATGTCTCCCCAGCTTACATGTGGCCGGGCAACTATCGTGAACTCGAGCAATGCGTACGCAACATCATGATTCACGGAGATTTTACACTCAATACGACTCTAGAACACACAGGCCAATCCGCAGCGACCGATCCATTTCCGCCCTTTGTTCACAGCATGCTCTCAGGGCAACTTCCCTACGATGAACTCCTCCACCATTATTTCAAAATCGTAGTTGAACGCGAAGGAGGCTATGCTCAAGCAGCCAGGGCAATCGGAGTAGACCAGCGAACGGTGAAAAAATACTACAGGGTGCAATTGAAGTAACGGGGAGATCTAATTCTTGCTCCAGTATTCATCCCATTGCTCATTGGCTCTTAGCGTTC
>JABSRG010000022.1 GCA_013215165.1 Opitutales bacterium
AGACAAGCAATGGCTGTCGCCATCACTCTACGCTTATAATCTGAGCTCAAAATCAGTTTTCAGTAGATCGGGTACACCCCCTCACCGATAAGCACAGATTTTTTAGTTTACACCTGTACTATAAGAGCTTGGATAAGTGAAAAAATGTTCACATGTTTATGGTGGTGCGGATACGGGCTTTTGGATTGCAGGCGGTGCTTCGGTTGGAGGCCGGTGAGGGAGGGGCGGCGTGCCTGGTGGAGGAGGGCGCTGGGCAGCGGCAGATGTCGGTGGTGACGGCCTTGAATACTGGCGCAGAGCGGTCGGGGGTACGTTTGGGGATGGTCGCGACACAGGCGGTCGCCCGTTGTCCGGAGATACGGATACGGGCGCGTTCGGTAGAGGCAGAGGCCACCGCTCAGCGGGCACTGATGTGTGTGATGCAGGGCGTGAGTCCGCTGTGCGAGGCGACGGCTCCCGGTGTGTGGACATTGGACGTGTCGGGTGTGATGGATTTAGATGCTGAAGCCTTAGGTCGGGATGTTGCGGAGGCAGTGCGTGAGGTCGGTTTGGTGGCTCGGGTGGGTTTAGCGGAGGATGTAGCTTTGGCGGATCTTGCTGCGCGTTGCGCTGACGCAAGTCAGCCGGTGTATGTTGTGGATGAGCGGGATCGGTTCTTAGCGAAGGTGCCGCTAGCGCTGGCGGTTGATGATGAGGTGTTGCTGAGTGCGCTGCAGCGGTGGGGGTTGCGGTCCTTGGGTCAGTTTGCCGCTTTGCCAGTGGAGGCGGTAACGGATCGCCTGGGAGATGCGGGGCGGAAACTCTGGGAGCGTGTGCAAGGGCGGCAGAGCCGTTTGCTCCAGGTCCTCAAGGCTGCGCCAGTGTACGCAGAGCGGATCGAGTTGGAGTATGGGGTAGATACGGTGGAACCCTTGTTATTTATCCTGAAACGATTCTTGGACACACTGTGTGCTCAGCTGGCTTTAGCGCACCAGGTAGCAGCATCGATGCATGTCGTGCTGGAAACCGAAGGGGACACGGTATGGGAGCGCAGTTTTCGTCTTCCGGAGCCGAGTTGCCGTGCCGACTTGTTGCTCGGTGTCTTGGAGACTGGGCTGGAGGCCGCTGAAACGAAGTATGCCGTCAATCGGGTGGCGCTCCATTTGGAGCCGATTGATCCGCAGGCGCGCCAGCGCGCTTTGTTTGAAGCGACGGTGCAGAACCCCTGGCGTTTTGCCGAGACGGTGGACCGTCTGTCTGGACTCCTTGGAACTGATCGTGTGGGGAGTCCGCGTCTGATCGATTCGCATCAACCCGATGCTTGGTCGTTGGTGCCCCTGGCTGTGCAAGTACCGGCGTTGGAGCCAGACGCGTTTACTGATGTCGAACAGCGCCGTATGGGTCTGCCACTTCAGCGAATGCGGCCGGGAGTCGTCGCACAGGTGCGGACGCGTGGGGGCTATCCTGTAGCCGTGCGTTCAGGATGGGTGAGTGGCACGGTCATTGAATCACGCGGACCATGGCGTTTGTCTAGCGCCTGGTGGGAGCGACGCCTACAATGGGAGCATGAAGAGTGGGATGTGCACATTCAAGGCGCAGGGCTGTATCGTCTGGCGCGTCGCGTCGCGGGCTGGTCATTGGAGGGAGTATATGGGTAGGACTCCCGACTTTGGGCGCATCATTTGGACATTTGTAGAAAAATCTCTGTAAAGCCCTGATTCCCGGTTGTCTGTGAAGTCCTGATCTCCGGTTGTCAGTTTAATCGTTGTCGATCTGTGGTTCGGTCTAATCTGAGGGGTTCGTTTTGATCCGCGAATAAACGCGAATAGACGCTAATTTCTGGAACTGGGAAGCCGGGGGTTCTATCGGGAAGGCTGCACTGTTTCTCATACTTGTATTTGAGGGTAACTGAGGGAAATCCAGAATCGGATTGTTTGGGGCGATCGATGCCGAGCTGGAGCTCGGCGTTCCCAGGAGCTGGTTTTGGTGTGAAGTCCTGATCTGTGATCGCGATCGTTGTCGTTGTCGAAAATGTCCCCCCTCGATTACAGCAACGGCTGTCGCTATCACTCTACTTTCTGATAAGAGCGTCGATACTGAAGCGGCCGCTGCCGACGCAGGTATACATAAGGTTGGCCATGAAGAACAGGAGGGCCTTTTCGCCGCCTTTGAAGTTGCCGCCGAAGATGTCGTCTCCGTGTGCGATGAAAGCGGCGACACCGAGGGTGATGGTAAGGAAAAATGCTGAGGGGCGGCTGAGGAGCCCGATAGCGAGGAGGGCGCCACCCACGAGTTCTGACAGGCTAGCGCTCCATGCGAATAAGGTCGGAAAGGGGAAGCCCATTTCCCCAGTGCGGTTGATGAAGCCTTCACTGGGCGGGGTTTTTCCCCATCCATGTGCTAAAGCCATAGTAAGTCCAACGAAGACTCTGAATACGGTGAGTGAGAGGTCTGTGAGGAGAGGGAGGCCGGTTTGACCGCCGAAGAGAATAGATTTTACACGACTCATAGCCCGCCGAATCAGCCAAGGATGGTGCGGGAGTCAATCCATGGTCTTTAAAAAATGCGGAGAAGGGTGCCGCTGCCGGTGTCTCAGGGCAGTTCAGCCGGGGAGCAGCTTGTGCTTGGCAGGGGCTAGATTGTATGGATGCTCTTCGGCTTTTCACATGCCTTGGTTTCTCTACATCGCGCTCAAGCAGCTGTTTCCGACTGGGAAATGGGTGTCGTTTTTTGCGCTGATGTCGATCTTGGGGATCGCGCTCGGAGTTGGGGTCTTGATGGTGGTGCAGACGGTAATGAATGGTTTCGGCGAGGAGATCCGCAAGGGTATCCGTGAGTCTGGAGGAGACTTGCGGATCGAGGGTGCGCGCATTTTGTATGATTACTATGACTTGATGGATGCCGCGCGGGAGGTCGAAGGCGTCGCTGGTGTCGCCCCATATGCTCAGGGCATGGTGATGGTACAATATCGCAATCGCCCACTGTTTCCGACGATCCGCGGGTTTGATACATGGGAGGATCCCCATGTGGTGCCGATCGACGAATTTTTACTTTCGGGTGAGAAAGATGCTCTGACGGATGATACGATTTTCCTAAGCACAGGCGCTGCGGTTTCTTTGGGAGTCGTTGTGGGTGATACGGTGTCGGTGTATACGCCGTTGATGCTGGAGCGGATGCGTAATAATGAGATCCTCCTGCCCCGTGATCTAGAGGTAGCCGGTGTGTTTCAGACGGGTTGGAACCAGATCGATTCGAGCACAGTTGTAGTCTCATTGCGTTTAATGCAAGAGCTCTATGGCCTGGAAGAGGGGGTGCACGGTTTGGCGGTTAAAATCAATGAGGGGGCTTCCTTGAGCGGCGTTCAAGATGCGCTCAATGCGCTCACATCTAATGGTTTTCGTGCTTATACTTGGCTAGAGTCTAATCGGGATTTTCTCTTTATCCTGAGCTTAGAGAAGGGCGTGATGTTTTTCGTTATGCTCTTCATTTTGCTGGTGGCTTGTTTTTCTATCGTGGTGACTCTGATGATGTCCGTGATGCGCAAGACGCGTGAGATCGGTCTGATGGTAGCCATGGGGGCTCGGCCTCGTGATGTGGCCCTAGGATACATTTTTCAGAGTATGTTGATGGGTGTCGTGGGGACAGTAGTGGGTTTTCTGGGGGGCTGGTTTTTTCTGATTTATCGCAATGAAATCAAGAATTTCCTGGTCTTCGTTACCCAATCGGAAGCGGCTTTTGTAAACGCATATCAATTCGCTGACCTTCCGGCGCATTATGATACGGGCAGCTTGCTAGCGATTGCGGTATTTGCCCTATTCATGTCGACGTGCGCCGGGTTATTTCCGGCCCTGCGGGCGGCTCGGCTGAAACCTGCGGAGGCCTTGCGCTATGAGTAAGCAGGGGGAGCACGTGTTGTCGGCTGAGGGCGTGCAGAAGAGCTTTGTGAGCGGTGATGATCGCCTCGAAGTCTTGCGCGGGGTGGAGCTCTCTGTGTCAGCAGGGGAGCTGGTGAGTATTTGCGGGGAGTCTGGATCGGGAAAGACGACGCTTTTGAATATTTTGGCTGGGCTCGAAACGGTAGATGCGGGCGAGGTCTTTTGGCGGGGTCGAGCTATCGGTGCACGTCGGCTCGATGCCCGGACCTTGGCGCCTCTGCGCGCGACTGATCTGGGTTTTGTCTTCCAAGCCTATTATTTAGTGCCCGAGCTCAATGCGGTGGAGAATGTCCTGTTAGCTGGCCGGTTACTGGGGAAACGCGGAGAAGAGACTCAGGATCGCGCGCATGCACTGCTCGAGCGTCTGGGTGTAGGTCACCGTGCGCGGGGCCTTGCGCATCAGCTTTCTGGAGGAGAGCGGCAGCGGGTGGCAATCGCACGGGCACTTTTGAACCGGCCTGGCTTGGTTATCGCTGACGAACCGACGGGCAATCTCGATGAGAAAACCGGACGCGAGGTGATCCATCTGCTTCTTGAGGTCTGCCAGCAAGAAAACACTGCCTGCTTGCTCGTTACCCACAATCCCGTTTACGCAGATTTGACGGATAGGCAGCTCACTTTGAAGGAGGGCGCAATCCTCTAAAATGCGTCGTCATCTAGCGAAGCCCTTTCTAATACTTTGACTCATGGCCAAACGCGCAATCGCACTTCCCGCTCCTGAACGCCCCGTAGATCTTTTGATCGTAGCTGGGGAACACTCTGGAGATGAGCATGCTGCACGGATGGTGGAATCGATCTTGGCCGTGCGTCCTGAGCTACACGTTGCAGCGATTGGGGGACGTCACCTGAAGGCAGCGGGAGCAACAGAGCTGTTTGATCTGACCCTACATTCTGTCATCGGGATCGTCGAGGTGCTCAGAAATTATCCTTTTTTTAAGAGTCTCTTTAATGGGCTGTTGGACTGGATTGGGCAGCATCGGCCTAAGCACATTTTGTTTGTCGATTACCCAGGTTTTAATCTGCGTATCGCGCAGCAGCTTTATGCACGTGGGCTGAGTAGAAAGGGTGGAGGTAGCATCGGGGTCTTTTATTACATCAGCCCTCAGATTTGGGCCTGGAAGGCGAAACGCCGCTTCAAAATTGCTCGTTGGGTGGACGCTTTGGGCACCCTGTTTCCCTTTGAGGTCGATTGCTATAAAGACACGGCGTTGGACGTGTCTTTTGTGGGTCACCCCTTTGTGGATCCGCAGTTTAAGTCTCCGGTATGTTTCGATGCGAAGGGACCGATCCTGCTATTGCCTGGCAGCCGTTTGGGTCCGGTTCTCCGGATTTTTCCGGTTTTGCTCCGGGTTTTTCGCCTGTATGCCGAACGGGACACGGAGATTCGGGCAGCGGTGGTCTATCCGAGCAATGAGGTAAAAGACTTATTGGAAGCGATCTTGGCGGACTTCACTGAAATCCGTGGCCGCGTCGATCTCATCTCGAACGAGGATCAGGCGACAGGTCGAGCGGTCCTAACGAGTTCTGGGACCATATCGCTTATCTGCGCTTTGGCGGGTCTGCCAGGAGCGATTGTTTATAGGCTGAATCGCATTAGTTATTGGTTTGGCAAAACCGTGCTTAAAGTGCCTTACATCGGTATAGAAAACCTTTTGCTCGAACGGGCTTTTCATCCGGAGTTCATTCAGGATATCGACGAGGCTGCTTTGCTTGAGGAGCTCGTTGATGCGGTAGAGAATCCAGCGCGACGCAAAGATGCTGAACATGCTGTAGAGGCATTGAATCAGATTTTGAGCCCAGAAGTGGATCACACGGTGGATCGCTGGTTGTTGGAAAAAATGGATTCGCAGGGCTGACATACGGCCCGAATGTTTCAAGCCGGATTACGCAAAAGGTCGCGAACCCTTTAAGTGGTATAGATTGAGTGCTGTTGCCTAAAAATAAGTCGCCGCATGATAGTCGACCCGAGCTACCAGGTCGCCTTGTTTTTTAAAATATGCTAGGGCCACAGGGATTGCCATGGGAGAGCGGTCCTCTAGGTGTACGACGTGGGCATTTTCGCCTGCATAGAATTTTCCTACCATGTAGCCGCGCTGCTGTGCGAGTTCGGTCAATTGTTCCCGATTGGATCCTTCGGTGAGTTCCACGAGAATGCGATCCGCTGCGGAGACGAGCGTGTCACCGATGCTGGTGCCGGGGGCGGCATCGGGTGGTGAAAGCGCTTCGACGCGCACCCAAGGCCAGGGCCCATCGAGCATTTCTAGCATCCAGATCTTTCGGATCTCTTCGCGGCGCGGCGACGCGAGGCGATCAAAACTATAGAGGCGACTGTTTCTCAGGGCAACATGAGTATCCGCGGGTAGGGGTTCAATGCCCGTGGAGGTGATGGTGTCACGGAAGACTTTTTTCATCATGCTATCACCGCTGGGATCTGCTTCAACTCTACGTTTTTGGATAAAGCCGATGAGGATAATCCCCAACAACACGCCGACGCCAAAAACAATGAAACGCTCTTTTCCTTGAATCACCATACGTTTAACCTCCTAAGGGCCAGAAGAGGGCCTGCGTTATCGTCTTTCCGTCTTTCCGCAAGCGATGGGCTTTGACAAAACACCACACAATCGCGCCGCCAGGTCCCCAGACTTTACCAAGATATTGGAATCCAAAATATGCGCCGCGACCTAAGTGATGTAGCCAGGTGTCGGGCTCACCTAGGTGCATCAAAATGCGGAGCCCTCCAATGATTGTGGTCCCAGCAATCGTGCCGATGGTCGCTAGAATCAGCCAGGCGTAGATGAGGAACACAAACCACGCTACAATACGCAGTGATAACGAAGGCGTTGATCCTGGGTGAGTCGCGGCTGGCTCAGTACTATCTTGAAAGGGGTCACTCATTTTTCGGAATGCGAAACGGTAGAACTTGGCTCGGAGTCGAACTTTCTGCAACTATCCAAATGGAACTATGCTCGAGACACAGATTGAAGTACGCGTGCGTTACGCCGAGACCGACCAAATGCGGGTCGTATATCATGCTAATTACCTTCCTTGGTTTGAACAGGCACGCGTACATATGCTCGACGAACTGGGCTTTCCCTATGCACGGATGGAAGCTGAGGGGAGCATGCTTCCTGTTATTCATTGTGAGCTAGATTACCACCGGCCTGCCATGTTTGATGATCGTCTCACGGTGACAGCAACTGTGGAGAAGATACCGAAGCTGAAGCTTGAGATCTGTTATCGAGTGGAGCGTGATGACGTCCTGCTGACGACGGGAAGTACAACCCATGTTTTTATGAGTCCTGATGGAAAAATGATGCGGCCTCCCAAGCATATTTTAGAGATTTTTAAACAGGCCTTGGGACAAGAATGACAGTTTCTGACGCTTTGCGTGAAAAATGGGAACAAATTCGCTTCTCATGCGTTCTTACGAAAAACCAAAAACTTATGTCTTCGAAATCAACCCAAGCTGCAGCAGACGAGCTTTTGATAACCCGCTTTAAAGGTGGGGACGAGGCCGCCTTCGAGGAGATTGTTCTCCGCTACCGCGAGCGTATTTTTGCTCGTGTTTTTGGACTCTTGAAAAACCGCGAAGATGCGGAAGAGGTCACTCAAGATGCCTTCATGCGCGCGCACCGCGGTCTCGAAAAATTTCGTGGTGAGGCCTCGTTTTCGACTTGGCTCTTTCAAATCGCAACGAACCTGGCCCATAACCGCTATTGGTATTGGTGGCGTCGCAAACGTGACAAGTCGATCTATCTGGGTCAGCCACTCGCTGAAGACTCAACTGCTACAGTAGAAGATATTTTACCGAGCGAGCAGGAAAGCCCTGAAGACGAGGCTTCGCGCAATGAGTTGGTTGCGCAGATCTCTTTGCGCATGGATGATCTTAGTCCGAAGCACCGCGAGATTCTAACTTTGCGCAATGTGAAGGGTATGGCCTACGAAGAGATCGCCCAACACCTCAATCTCAGTGTGGGTACGGTGAAGAGCCGCATCGCTCGTGCTCGCGAAAGCTTGAAGCAGCTGCTCGGAGCTGAATTCGAAAAAACTGCTTAATCTGTCCATGCCGAGTGATCGAGATCGTATCCATCTTTTCCTAGATGATGAGTGCAGTGCAGAAGAAGCAAAGCGGCTGAGGATACGTATAGCTCGGGACTCTAATTTTCAGAAGGAGTTTGGATCAGCCTGTCGTCTCCATTTTGCGGCGCTTCAGGCGGACAATCCGAGTGCGGCTGATGCATTTCGGCGCCGTTTAAGTGCCTTTCTGGAAATTGGGGCGTCTACCCAGTCTGTGGGTGTAAGTTTGGGTATCCCGGGTTTGGCGGCCTTGGCGGCCAGCATGGTAATGGTCCTCAGCTTGGCCTTTTGGCAATTCGGCGTAGATCGCTCTATCCCTGAGACCGTTTTTGAACCCGCGCCACTCACTTCAATTCATGAAGTGAAGCAGGAAAATCCTTCGATCCCCTTGTCGGTCGCTCTACAGGTGACAAACCTTTCGGCGAGTGATGTGCGCTTTTCTGATCCAGCCGTCCTGCTTTCCCCTACGGCTGAAGCCGCTACCGCGCGTTTGATCGTCCAGGAGCAGACGGCATCGTTCTTTCAAGAAATTCAATTTTTGTCAGGGAGCCTTGGGGAAGTGCCGGAAATCGTCTCATGGGAAGCGCCGCTACGAGAGCTCCCGACGGGTGTCGCAGCAGGTGCTGCCTTCGCGCCCACACCAGTCAGCCTGACGGAGTAGTTTTTGTGGCCCCCCGGGCATGTCCTGTGCTTGGATTTGGAATGCTCAAAAAGACTACACTATTCCTGTCTATCGCTATTGCATCGGCTACCTTTTTACATGCCGATGCACCCATTCCGCCGATCATCAGCTCTGCCGATCGCTTTCACCCTGAAATCGGCGCATCAGGCATGGTGGTCTCGCGGGAAACGGTTGCAACTGAGGAGGGCTTGAAGGTGTTGCAAGCGGGTGGCAATGCGATTGATGCCGCAGTGGTGACCCATTTCGTCTTGGCTGTGACCACGCCTCAAGCTGGCAATATTGGAGGTGGGGGCTTCATGATCATCCATCATGATGAGGAGGATGAGACGGTGGCGCTTGATTACCGAGAGAAGGCGCCTCAAGCGGCACACCGAGATTTGTTTTTAGACGAGGAAGGCAACGCTGACTCTGAGAAATCACGTTACAGCCATGTTGCAGCAGGGATCCCTGGTAGCGTCGCGGGGATGGCCAAAGCTCTGGAAACCTATGGCACCCTGTCGTGGGCAGAAGCGTTGGCTCCCGCTATTCGCGTGGCGCGTGAGGGCTTTCCTGTCAGCCGTGACCTTGCTTTTAGCCTAGATTCGGGCAAAGCGCGGCTCCTTGCCAACGGTGAAGCGAAGGACGTATTCTTCAAATCCGATAACACGCCCTATGTTTTTGGGGAAATCCTCAAACTACCGTTACTGGCGGATACCCTAGAAAAAATCGCAGAAGGGGGTCCGGAAGTGTTTTACGAAGGCGAAATCGCCGCGGCCCTTGTGGCGGATATGGAAGCCAACGATGGGATTTGGACCATGGAAGACCTCGCTGCCTATGAGGCTATTTTTCGCGAGCCGGCCATGGGGAATTATCAGGGTTACACGATTGCTTCGATGCCGCCCCCGAGCTCAGGCGGCGTGCACATTGTCCAGATGCTCAATGTCTTGGAACCGTATGACTTGAAAGCACTGGGCCATAACTCGAGTGCATACATCCATCTTTTGTCCGGTGCGATGCAGCACGCTTATGCCGACCGCTCCAAACACCTCGGCGATAGCGATTTCTACCCGGTACCTCTCGAATGGCTCACATCCAAAGAATACGGGCATGAGATTCGCGATAAGCTGAATCGTTTCGCAGCTGTGCAGGCCCTTGAGGTCAGTCCTGGGGAAGCACCCCAAGAGGGCGATCAAACCACTCATTTCAGTATCGTTGACGGGGATGGCAATGCAGTCTCCTGCACCACGACGGTTAATTTCTCCTTTGGAAATAAATATCTAGTGCCCGGTCTGGGCTTTTTCCTAAACAATGAGATGGATGATTTCTCTGCAAAACCAGGCGTGCCAAACGCGTATGGTCTAGTGGGAGGTGAAGCTAACGCTATTGAGGCGGAAAAGCGCATGCTGTCCTCGATGTCTCCGACCCTTATCTTAGACGAAAATGGAGACATTTTCATGGTGGCTGGGAGTCCAGGTGGCAGTCGAATTATTACCGCTACGCTTCAAGCTATTCTGAATGTAATCGATCATGAGATGAACATTGCCGAGGCAGTCTCAGAGGCTCGTTTTCACAACCAGTGGTTGCCAGATGCCATTTACTTTGAGGAGGGGCTGAATCTCGACTCCATCCGTATCCTTGAGTCGATGGGTTATACGCTCAGACAGCGCACGCGCGTCGGGAATGTGAACGCGATCGTTAAAAAAGGAGAGTATCTCTACGGAGCCGCCGACCCACGCGCCTTGGCAGGTTCAGCCAAGGGCTTTTAGATAAGACAATCATGGCCTCTACGAAGCAAATGGCTCACGAAAAAGTGTGCCTTGCGATGTGGATGACAGGATGCCCTAAATATGAATCGCTTCTCCGGTAACAGCTGCAGCTGCTTCCATAAGGGCCTCGCTCAGGGTGGGGTGAGCGTGGATGGTGTGATGGATTTCGTCGGTGGTGGCCTCGAGATTCATAGCAAGGGCATACTCGGCGATGAGCTCGGTGGCATCTGAGCCGACGATGTGTGCGCCGATTACTTCGCCGTATTTCTTGTCGGTGATCACTTTTACAAAACCTTCTGGATGGTTCGACGCGACCGCTTTACCGGATGCCATGAAGGGGAATTTTCCAATCTTAACGTCCAGGCCCTCTTCTTTACACTGCTTTTCGGTTTTGCCTATAGAAGCAACTTGCGGCTGGCAATAGGTGCAACCGGGGAAAGCGTCATACTTGTGCGGCTTGCCTGCACCAAACATACCATTAACGGCTTGAATGGCTTCATAGGTTGCAATGTGGGCCAGCCAGGGTGGTCCAATGATATCGCCAGCAGCGTAGATACCTTTGGTGCTTGTTTCGTAGGTATCGTCGACTGTGAGATAGCCTTTGAATTCTTTCAATTTCACCTTATTCGAAAGGAGGCCCTTCGTATTAGCCACCACTCCAATCGAGACAAGAAGTGCCTCAGCTTCGACGGTTTCGGATTTATCACCTTTTACCAGGTCGAGTTTTACGCCGGACTTGGTTTTGGTGATATTCTCGGCTTTGGTGCCCGTGCGCACGTCGATGCCCGATTTCTTAAAGGTTTTAGACACGACATCGGCGCAGTCGGCGTCTTCGACAGGGAGGACTTGGTCGAGCATCTCGACGAGTGTTACCTGAGTGCCAAAGCTATTGAGGAAATAAGCAAATTCGCAACCGATAGCTCCGGCCCCCATAATCACAATCGATTTGGGCTGCTTCTTCATCACCAGAGCTTCTCGCGAAGTGAAAATAGCTTCGTTGTCGGCTTCTAGGCCAGGTAGGAGACGGGGTTTTGCACCGGTAGCAATGAGGATTTTTGAAGCATTGATGAACTGTCCCTTGGCCTCCCCATCGGTGATTTCAATCATGCCAGGCACCTCGATCTTCGCTTTCCCTCGGATATAATCGACCTTGTTCTTTTTGAATAGAAATTCGATTCCCTTGGCCATCGTGTCGGCCACGCCGCGCGAGCGTTGGATAATTTTGTCAAAATCATAGCCAATCTCTCCGGCACTCAGACCCAAGTCCTCAGCGTGCAGCATGGATTGATAGAGCTCTGCGCTCTTCAATAAGGCTTTCGACGGGATACATCCCCAGTTGAGACATGTGCCACCAGCGCGCTCCATCTCGATGCACGCTACTTTTTTGCCGAGCTGGCCTGCGCGGATTGCCGCTGCGTAGCCTGCCGGTCCACCACCGATTACAGCAAGGTCGTATGAATTTTGATTAGCCATGATAGTCAATTTTTTGGGTGCGCTGAAATAAGCATAAGAGATTCAGACTGGATTTACCCACCGGTCAATCTCTACCGCTGTGAAGTTCAATGCTTCACATCTTCAACCGCGTATTTTGCGAGCAAGGTATCACCTGCGCACAAAGTCTCTGCTGAGATCAGACGCATAGAAACATCCATCTGTTGATTGATGATGGGCCGGCCGGTAGCAAATAGCCGAGGCTCAATGGTGAGCCACCATTCATCGATAAGGTTTGCTGCCTGAAATTTTGTGTAAGCATCACTGCCACCGAGATGGGCGCAATTGGAATAGCCACGCTGGCCCAGGCTTTCCAGAAGCTGATTTGGGGACGCGTCTGTGAATTCCAGGATCCCAGGCTGCTCAAACTCAGCAAAAGCCTCCGGGTCGCGCGTCATTACGACACGTAGGCGTTTTTCAGTCAGATGCGATAAGATGAATTTTTGAGACGCCGCGAAGGTTTTGCGGCCCATAATACTGCAGTCAAATTCGGTGAGAGCTGTCTGGAAATAGGCTTTGTCTGCCTTAGATGTAAAGGCCGTGCCAGGGTCGTTATGACGTGTGATTTTACCGTCAAGCGAGGTGGCTGCGATCGCGACGACCCGCAGTCGTATGGGATCGGGAGCTGTCATGGCGGCTACTCTTCCTCTTCAAGCGGTTTGACTTTCTCATAGGGTTTTCCAGTGAGAAGCGATATAAATTTTTTCATCGCAGGTGTGAGGACACGTCCCTTGCGGTGCACGATGGCCAAGGGGCGCATAGCGGAGATGTTGCGGATGCGCACTTTTTTCAAGAGACCTTGCGATACTTCTTGGTTTACGGTTGCACTGGGGACGATTGCGACTCCCGCGTCGATTTCGACCGCTCGTTTCACTGTTTCTATATTATCGAACTCCATGGATGGCTCGAGCTGTATATCGGCCTCTTTGAAAATCTGATCGGTCGCGCGGCGGGTGGGGATGTCTTGTTCGAACCCGATGATTTTCTGACCATTCATCTGCTGGATGTTGATGGTCACATTCTGCGAGATAGGGTTGCTGGGTGCTGCGATCATTACGAGCTCATCTTCAGCAAAGGGTAATATCTCCAACTGACGCATTTTGTTGGGATAAGCGACCAAGCCTAAGTCGACACTGTTTTGAAGTACATCCTCGTAAACCAAGTTTGCTCGGCGGTATTCAACACGCACATTCACAGAGGGAAACTCCTGCATGAATTTCTTGATGTAGGGCGGGAGTTCATGCAGGCCGATACTGTAAATTGTGGAGAGTTGAATGGTTCCACTAATGACCTTTTTCATCTCCTGAAGCTCTGAGTTGAGCTGATCGTATTGGTGGAGAATGTCTTTCGCTGAATCGTAAATTTTGTTTCCCTCGCGGGTGAGTCGGAATTGTTTTTGACTTCGATCAACAATGAGCACGTTGAAGTGCTTTTCCATAGCTCGGAGCTGCTGGCTGACCGCGGACTGTGTGATGCCGTTGAGCTTTGCAGCGCGAGAGAAACTCTCGCTCTCGACCAGATCAGAGAAGATCTTTAGGTTCTCGATGTGCATGGCGGCTAATAATTATCGCTAATGGGTGTATCTCAAGGCAATTAAGCAAATTTAATGGCCGATTTATTTAAGTTTATCTACTTAGATACCTGACTCGACGCGCTGCTATACTTCCGCATGCTTTCCTTAATCGCTACACATGGAACTTCCCGTCATCTCAGTAAAAGAACTGAATCAACACATTAAGCTGTTGATAGAGAGTAGTTTCCCTGAGGTCTACGTGCGAGGTGAAGTGAGTAACGTCAGGAGCCAAGCCAGTGGGCACACTTATTTTTCACTGAAAGATGAGGACAGCCAGATTAAGGCTGCGCTTTTTCGTAATGCGGCTCCTGGCAATGTTCACCTGGTGCAGCACGGAAAGCAAATTGTCGTGCGTGGACGTCTGTCTGTCTATGAGCCTCGTGGTGAATACAGCATTGTGGTCAATGAGGTAGAAGAGGATGGGGTAGGGGCTCTTCAACGCCGTTTTGAGGCTTTGAAGAAGCAGTTGCACAGCGAAGGGTTATTCGATTCTGAGAGAAAGCGGGTAATACCGGCATTTCCCAAGCGCATCGCAGTAGTGACCTCACCCTCCGGTGCCGCTTTACGCGATTTTTTAGGTATCCTAAGGCGACGGAGTTGGCGTGGAGATGTGGTTGTTTTCCCATGTCGCGTGCAGGGGCAAGAGGCTGTCGAGGAGATTGCGCAGAAAGTTGAGCAGGCTTCGGAGCGGGAGGATATCGACTTAACTATCGTAACGAGAGGAGGGGGTAGTTTGGAGGATCTGTGGGCCTTCAACGAAGAACGCGTCGTCCGAGCTTTGGCCGTATCTGAGACACCATCTATCTCGGCGGTGGGACATGAAATTGACACCGTATTGACTGATTTCGCAGCAGATCGTCGGGCGGAGACACCCTCTGGAGCAGCCGAGCTTATAACCTCGGCTTTCAACGACTTGAATGAGCGCTTTGAATACCTGAGTGAACGTTTCTTAGAACGCACTGTCGATCGGCTGCGTGTGAGACGACAGGCTTTAGATCTCTTCGAACAGAAGCTTGAACGGCAATCGCCACGTAATCGGATTGAGCGAGAATGGATGCGTTTGGATGATCTCGAAAACCGTATCCAGTCCGGGAGTAGGATGCGAGTCAATGAGCTGGGCCGTCACTTAGATCAGTGGTTTATTCGTTTTAACCGTCATGACCCGAACCTGCGGATCAAACATCTTCAGGAACGCGTTGCTTCATTGGGCCAAAGATTGGAAACTTGCTCAGCACACCAGACCTTGAAGCGCGGCTTTGCGCTGGTCAGGGATCAGCAAGGTAACATTGTTCCATCTCGCAGAGACGTCCGACGGAAGAAGCGCTTGGAGCTTCAGTTTCACGATGGTGAGCTCCCTGTTCAGCCGCTCAACGACGACGACCAACTCTACATGGATCTGTGAAACGGGGCCCTGTTGTTTGGATACCGGCTGTAGGTCGGAAAGTCGCCTTAGCACGGATCTGGAAGCAGTCTCTGGAATGCCTCGGTGGTTCGCTCTTGGGCAGTGATGTAGACGACCATTGTTCAGCCAGAGGAGATACCCATTGTTTCATCAAGTCACCGCGTGCTGATGCTGTTGAGTTTGAATCATGGGTTGCGACAACTGTGGAGAAATATCAGGTAGATTGGATCGTCCCGGTTCGTGAGTCTGAATTTACATTCTGGTCAGGATGGTCGGGATCCATACCCCGTCTTTTGTCGAAACCAGAGATTTTAAATAGTTGGTCCAGTAAATCAGAGGCGGCGCGATGGCTGCATGCATCTACTCTCCCGACACCAGAGATCTTGGGAGCCGACGAGTTGGAATCAAACGTTGGCAAGGTGATCATCAAACCCAATCGCGGCTCAGGCTCTCAGGGTATTGAAATCGTCGACGTTATGGAGGTGATCAAACGCCAAGAAATACCGAGAGATTTTATTATTCAACGTTTTGTTAAAGGCGCAGAGTATACCATAAATTTATACTTCGATCCAGGGGGTGTCTGCCAAGCGATTATACCCCACATCCGTCTAGCGGTAGAGCAAGGAGAGGTTACTTTTGGAAGGACGGTTGATGATGCGGATCTGATAGCGCTGGGGGAGCGTTTTGCGATTGCTACAGCAGGCCGGTGCCGCGGCCCTATAAACTTTCAAGTCATTCGCGACGATACTTCGGGAATCGCGCTCATAACAGATATTAACCCTCGTTTTGGCGGTGGTTATCCGCTGACCCATGCCGCGGGAGGGCGCTTTGTGGATTGGATTCTGAAACAGTATATTACTGCAGTTGAACAGATAGATTTCAGGTGGAA
Organism: Opitutales bacterium; assembly: GCA_013215165.1. Classification (NCBI taxonomy): domain Bacteria; kingdom Pseudomonadati; phylum Verrucomicrobiota; class Opitutia; order Opitutales; species Opitutales bacterium. Next base: position 15,774 of record JABSRG010000022.1, read on the forward strand.
AGCCGGGGTGGCCTTAGACCGGAGAGGAGCATTACTGAATAAACCGTTCATCACCGGCTCGTAGAGCCACGGAGATGGGCGTTTCAGATATCGCGCATCGGAATACAGAAAAGCGCTCTCGCGGTCAGGCGAGTAGCTAAAGCCACCCTGAGGCTACAACGCTTCGCTGTCGAAAAGCATCCCACCGACGCGTGTGGTGGGTCCAGTCATCCTGACGGAAAAATCATCGCCAATCTCGATCTTCAGTCTTCCGCCGGGCATGTGCACAGTGAGTTCCCCATCCACAAGTCCGAGTTTACGAGCCACACAGGCTGCAGCGCTGCTGGAGCTACCCGAAGCCAGGGTGTAACCGGCGCCGCGCTCCCAGATTTCGATCTGGATGTTATGCCGATCGAGGACTTTGAGGAATTGTACGTTGGTGCGGTTGGGGAAATTTGGGTGGACTTCTACGAGTGGGCCCAAGCGATCTGCGAGTTCCTTGGAAATGTCATCCATAGGAAAGACAGCGTGTGGATTTCCGATGGTCGCCGCGCAATAGGTGTAGGTTTCTCCGTTGAGTTCAATGGGCTCATTGATGACCTCTCGTCTGTGGCCCACGACAGGAATCACGGAACTGTCGAAGGATACAGACCCCATCTCCACATCGATGCTCTGGCCTTGTTCCAAAACCTGGCAGGTGACCACACCGCCGAGGGTCCAAATTGTAAAAGGAGCGTCAGTTACCAGGCCTTTATCGAACAAGTAGCGGCAAAAGATACGCAAACCATTGCCACTTTTTTCCGCTTCGCTGCCGTCCGGGTTATAGATGCGTAGACCAAAGTCGGCTTCTTCCGTGGAAAGTGGGCCGTAGAGTATGCCATCAGAGCCCAGACCAAAATTCCGGTGGCAGATACGCTCGATCTGCTCCTCGCTGTAGATCTCGGGCGCATCAGCGATATCGAGAACCAGATAATCATTGCCCAGGGCGTGGTATTTGGTGAATGGCACTTCCATGTGACTACTTTGATAAGGCTCTGTTGGATTTCTCAAATCTGAAATGTCAGGTTTGGTTTGAGAAATGAAGTTACCCCTCTAGGGAAAGGGTATGACAGGAGCAAAGGAAGCCCTCGTGGGGGTATGGGTTGATAAAGGTGGCACCATTCATCGAGGTTGGCGGTCGATCGACGGCCATGTCTACCGCGAAACGCAAGAGGCCGGTCGGTTTTGGCTGTGGGCGACTGAAGGCTTTGATGCGGACTCGGGAGAGATTGAGGCCCTGAAGGGCGCCGGCCGTTGGAATCGATTGTGGAGTTTTGGCGATTTCGAAACCTATGTGGAAACGGTAAGGGAACGTGACTTTCGGTCGGTGACCGAAGTGCTCAAGCCTTTCGAGCATCAAGTGTTGATTGCGGAGAAGCAGCGTTTGTTTGTTGGACTGGGAATCGATGGTGTGACGCGTTGCCAGGTCGATATCGAGACCAGTTGTGGACGGCCGGGTGGATTTAGTGATCCGACTCAAAAGGAAGACCGAGTTTTAGCCATCGGTATGCGTATGCGGGACAAAGAAGTTACACTCGAGCTTGAGGAGGAAACGGATCAGGCTGAACGTGCACTCCTGAAGTTATTTGGCGAGACGTTACGGAAATGGAACCCAGATATTGTGGAAGGGCACAATATCTTCCGCTTCGACCTCAATTTTATCAAAACCCGCTGCCGGCGATTTCGAGTGAAAACTGAATGGGGGCGCTTTGGCGCGGAGGCCAGTTTCAGGAATAGCCGCATGCGCATAGCCGAGCGCTGGATTGATTTTCCACGTTGCGACATCCCCGGACGCACGGTCATAGACACCTATCTTTTGGTCCAGGTCTATGATATAACAGCGCGCAGCTTGCCCGGTTATGGACTAAAAGATGTCGCTATCGGACTGGGGGTAACAACACCAGACGATAACCGCACTTACATTGAAGGCGATGCCATCGCCCAGGTGTTCCGTGAGGATCGTGAGCAATTTCGAGCCTATTTACTCGACGATCTGCGTGAGACTGCTGGGGTCGCAGATATACTCTTGCCGACTTATCTAGCGCAGACTCAGGGATTTCCGATCTTGCTCCAGGAAGCGACGCTGCGTGGGACGGGGGGGAAAGTGGATCTGCTTTTCTTAGATCGATATTTTCATGCAAAGCAAGCACTCCCCGATCCTTTGGAGAGCCATAGCTTCGAAGGGGCATTCTCTCATAGCTTCGAAACCGGAGTGTTTCGGCACGTGCTGCATTACGATGTGGCATCGTTATACCCCAGTTTATTGTTATTGATCGACCGTGGCCCAGCTGCCGATGACCTGAATGCATTTATTCCTATGCTGCGTGAGCTGCGTAGTGAACGCCTGGAGTACAAGCGTTTAGCAAAAACGGCGGATACGGACGCTGAACGTCGCGAATATGATGCACGACAAAGCAGTTATAAAATCCTCATTAATTCCTTCTATGGTTACCTAGGCTTTCCTGGGGCAAAATTTGGAGACAGTGATCTAGCGGGAGAGGTGACACGCCGTGGACGTGAGTTGTTGCAGACGCTTGTCGATACATTCCGGGCCGAAGGTTGCACGGTGTTGGAAGCAGACACCGATGGTATCTATGTTAGTAGCGAGACTTATTTCGATAAGCCGGAAGATCTCCTCGCACGTGTGTCTGCGCCGCTGCCCGAGGGTATCGATTTAGAATTCGATGGTAGTTATTCCTCAATGTTTTGTTATAAAGCGAAAAATTATGCTTTAGCTCAAGACGGTAAAATCACAATCAAAGGATCTGCTCTGCGGTCACGGGGTATCGAACCCATTCTCAAAGATCTTACGGATAGCCTCCTGCGTTACGTCCTGGGCCTGTCCACAGAATCCCCGGTTGAACGCGCTGAGGCGTTAGAAAAAGAGATAGACCAACTGGCTCTGCCAGTGGAGCGGGTGGTAAAGACTGAATTTTTGAGTCAAAATCCCGAGACTTACCGTAAAGTGATCGAAGGCGGCGGTAAACCGCGTCGTGCCTCACTCGAAGTTGCGCTGAGACTCAATCCTCAACCTCGCATGGGGGATCCCGTTACCTATTTCCTTGGTCTCAAAGAGAAAGGGCAAACAGCCGATTGGCAGCGCGCTCAGCCCGTCGATGCATACGATCCGATCACTTGCCCCTATGACGCGAAGGCCTACAAGAAAAAGATCAAAGACTGGCTGAAACGTTATGCCGAATTCTTGTAGTAAAGCACTCTGTCGAGACGGGGCTCTCGAATGCGAGGAATTAGAACAAATTGGGAACCAGAAGCCCAAAAAGGAGTGGAGTACTTGCGACATTAGAATGAATTTCTGTTTTCCTGATTGGTTTGTAACTTCCCGCAGCCTTAATTTACGGGCAATTATCGATTTGATACGTAATTCTGCAGAAAATGAGTCCATCCAATGCCTAGGACATGTTACATAGTTGCCGGTCCCAATGGGGCTGGTAAAACGACCTTCGCTGAAGCTTTCCTCACTCAGGAGCTGAATTGTCCTCATTTTATTAACGCTGATCTAATCGCAAAAGGTTTGTCGCCTCTGCGGCCAGAGTTAGCCCGTGTTGAGGCAGGGAAGACCGTTTTTCGTAGAATGAACGAGTTTTCAAAAGCAGGTTTGTCATTCTGCTTTGAGTCAACACTCAGTGGGAGAGGTTATGTGCGTAGGCTGGAAGCCTTTAAGGCCATGGACTACCGCATTGTAATCTATTTCCTAAGGCTAAGCTCAGTTGGACTCGCAATACAACGTGTCAGAAATCGGGTAATAGAAGGAGGGCATGATGTTCCTGAGGTGGATATTTGACGTCGTTTTCTTCGTGGATGGTTGAATTTCGAGAATTATTACAAGGCGCTCGCTGATGATTGGATGGTTATCGACAATAGTGGCGAAGGATCGATAATACTACAGACTTCGGATGAATAAGGCACAAGAAGCTGTGATCAGGGGATTAAACAGAGCGGGCGAAACGGCGCGTGCGCGCGCGCGGCGCTTCGGATTGAAGCTTCCAATTTGGCGGGACGGTAAATTGGTATACCTGGAGCCTGGCTTGCCGAAATCGGATAAAACCGGATAGGATCTATCATTTCGTTAGGATTTGTCAGAGCGGCAAATTCAGATGTTAGAACAGATCGGGAGCCAGAAGCCCAAAAGGAGTGGGGCATTGGGAAAGCTTCAGTGTGCTTGTGGACGTTTTCATTGCCACTATCCAGCCACGCATTGTACATGGTTTCTGGAGAATACTAATGACGGATAGGCGGATGCCTCCGGGGTTGCCATGGTAACAACTTCTATTTCTAAAGTAGGCTTACATCTTGGTAACTTCTCAATTGGCTAGATCTATTTCGACGATGAACCATCCTTTAAATCTCATTGTATTCCTCTCTTTTCTTTGCCCGACGTATTTTGGATTCGCCATCGAAACGGTGAGTCACGCGCTAGCCGATAAAACCTTCGAATATCGACGTAGCGAGGATTTAACTGAAGTAGAGAAGACACTTATCGGGAAATGGCACGGCAAGTCTGGCGAGGACGAATATGAGGTTGATCGCAAGGCAGATGGTACCTACGAGATTGTCTATAAAGGGATGGATGCTGGCGAAAAATATGTCGATTATGTGCGCGGCATTTGGTGGATCAAAGATGGAAAGTATTTCTACCATGATCTTGAAAGCAGCTATCCTGATATGTGGTTCAGTAACTTTCCGGCAGTTGAAAACATCATAGAATTGACTGGAGATTCCTTCAAGACGGTCGCTTTTGGCGAGGTAGATCCGGCGAAGTTTACCGAAACGTCTGTTGAGCGATTTACTTTTGAACTCTGGCAGTCGGTTGACGAGAAGGACTGAGTGTAGATCATGAACACATGAAACAGTTCGACGCCGTTGTCTTTGATATGGATGGTCTGCTCTTGGATACGGAGCGAGTCGCCCTGGTGGCGAGCGAAGTAGCGTGTGAGAAAATCGGGGTAAGCTTTTCCCGAGAGGTCTATGAGGCTTGCGTAGGGACAAAGATAGAGAAGACCCGGGAAATTCTGGCTGAGGCGCTGGAGGGACAATGTGGGGTGGATGAATATTTTGCGGTGTGGAATGAGGAGTTTCGATTACTTGCTGATAATGGTATTCCTCTGCGGCCCGGTGTCCTTGTCGCTCTGAATTATTTCAGGGATCTTGGATGGCCGATGGGCGTTGCGACCTCCTCAAGTACCGAGACTGCGGAGCGTCACCTGAATGCCTATGAGTTGATTGGCTATTTCGAAGTTGTCGTGGGCGGGGACCAAGTGACCTATAGCAAGCCAGATCCTGAGATATTTTTGCTGGCTGCTGAGCGGCTGGGTAAATCTCCTGAGCGTTGTCTTGCTTTTGAGGATTCCAATAACGGTGCGCGCTCGGCTCATGCTGCAGGAATGACCGTCGTGCAGATTCCTGATCAAGTTCCTACTGCGGACGATGTGCACAAGGCTGGGGTGATCATCTTGGAGAGTTTAGAATCTGTGCCTGGGTATCGTTTTTGATAAGCATCAGGAAGTGCGAGAATTCTTACGCGGCTCTCAGCTTCGGTAGTCGAAGGCCTCGGCGATACTCACCACGGATGTTCGCGTCCGTCCCACGTCCAAAAGCGGCCAGAGTGATCTATTGTCATCGAAGTGATCAGGTCGAATAGCCCTGAGGCGCTATCTTCTACTGACAGATCAGCTGTTGGGCCGCCCATATCAGTTTGGACCCAGCCTGGGTGAACGGGGCAGACGATGATACCGTCGGATCGGAGTTCTTGAGCTATGACTTGCATGACCTTATTTACTGCTGCCTTGGAGCTGCGATAGGCGTGCCATCCGGCTCCCGAAAGCTCCAGGGCCCCTATTTGGCTAGAGATTGTGATCACTCGTGGACGCTGGGATCGCCGTAAACTAGGCAATAAGCCCTGGGTGATTTCCATAGGCGCGATGGTATTAATACGCATGACTTCTAGCCATCCGTCCGCGTCCGATGAGGTGAGGCGATCGGGATCATTACCTTTAACTCCGGCATTGTTGATGAGGATGTCGATCGTCTCATCCGATACCTCGGAACAGAAATTTGCGATGGAGGTAGAGTCGCTTGCATCGAGAGGTAGGACGCGGATGGGCTGGGCAGAAGATAATGCGAGAATAGAAGCTGCTTTGCTCATGTCACGGCAAGTGGCGATCACACGATACCCGGCCGTCGCGAAAATTTTAACGAGTTGGAGTCCAATGCCTCGATTGGCACCGGTGATGACGATGGTTTCCATATTCGGACACCTATATACTATTCACGGCATTTTCCAAGGGGTCGCCATTTTTCCAAGCTTCAAGATTTGCTAGGGTTACAGAAGCGATCCTTTCCAGAGCTTCTTCGGTAAAGAAAGCCTGGTGTGAGGTGATTAGGACATTAGGAAAGGTGAGTAGGCGACTAAAGACTTCGTCGTCGATAATCTGGTCAGATCTGTCCTCAAAAAAGAGGTTTTCTTCCTCCTCATAGACGTCTAAGCCCACGGCACCAATCTTGCGCGCTTTCAGTCCTCGAATCAGAGCTTTAGTGTCTATCGAGGCACCACGGCTGGTGTTGATGATGATCACTCCCGTTTTCATTTGCTCGATTAATGAGTCGTCAATGATGTGATGCGTCGATGGGAGTAGGGGGCAGTGTAGAGAAATGATGTCGGCTTGTAAGATCAGATCGGGAATGCCGACCCAATTTACATCCAGACTTTGACATTCTGCGCTGGGATATGGGTCATGCATCAATACGCGCATTCCAAAGCCGAGAGCAATGCGTGCCATTGCTGTACCAATAGCCCCAGAGCCGATGAGCCCGATCGTCTTGCCGTGAAGATCAAAACCGAGGAGGCCATCGATGGAGAAATTGCCCTCACGCACTCGACTATGAGCACGGTGGATTTTGCGGTTTACGGCGAGGAGTAGCGCGGCTGTATGCTCTGCAACGGCGTGGGGTGAATAGCGTGGCACGCGAAAGACTGAGATATTTGCCGCTTCCGCGGCTTTGAGGTCCACATTGTTAAAACCAGCACAACGCAGCGCGATGCAGCCGACTTTTTCGGATTTCAGACAGGCGATTGTTTCGGCACAAACAGTATCATTTACAAAGATGCAGACAGCATCGAAACCCTGGGCCAGCTTCGCAGTTTGAGCTTTAAGAGCTTCCTCAAAAAACATGATTTCATGCTTCGCTTCGTTGATTTGGCTGAGAAAAATACGGTTGTAGCGTTTTGAGCTGAATACGGCTATTTTCATGGATTTTTATTGTGGATAAACCAGCACATCAAAGAGGTGTTCCTCGCATTCAGTCCGATTTTTCTGGGGTGCCCGTGTCTTTCCGAAAAACGCAAAACGCGCAAACAGCTTTGCGGGTACCACGAAGGTTAAAATGAGGAAGGTCATAAGCAAGCGGCATTGACCTTCAGTTCCGAGCCTTAGCAAGAGTCTCTGAAAATCAATAGGATCACTAATTGAGTCATATTTTCGGCATGGAAGTGTTTTGAATACTGCTTCATGCTTCGCTTTCCCTTGAGGAAATCCTATGAGGCTCGGATCGATAGACATAATTATCCACACATTCATCTCCTGATAAGGAGGTAGTATCCGCTCATGGAATCGATCGACTACGTCTTAAAGAGTGCACACATCTTCTATTGCCCGCCGGATTTTTCCTATGCGTTTAAAGATCAATTACAATCGTGGTCTGGATACATCCTGGGGATCACACTCGATGGTAAGGGAGTTTTCCGACGCCCTGGTCATGAAAAGATACTTACTCGAGGTGAGACCTACTTGATCCATCTTCATGAACATGACTACTCGATTCAAAACCTGACGACGGATACATGGGCGCTCGCGTGGATATACTTCCAGCCCGTTTCTCCCCATCCCCCCCTGAAGGAACATCAGTGTATTCCAGACATCCTGTTCGTCGAACAGCTCCTCTATCGCCTGACACAGTCTTTCAAAGAGAAAGAGAAATCCGTTACGCAGTCTTGGTTCAGTGCTCTCCTGGATTTACTTTCTACGCCCTCAAAGGCTAAAATTTCCTTATTTGAAAATGACCAATATCATGCCCGGCGCATGAACCAACTGATCCGTAAGGTCAGAGCGAAACCACAGAATCGCTGGTCTATCAAGGAAATGGCTCATATCGTTGGCATGAGTCCAACCCATTTTACGCGTGTTTTCACGCGTCAGATTGGCCAATCGCCCGGAAGATTTCTCATTGAAACCCGATTGGAAATGGCGAGGTCATTTCTCGAAATAAGCACGATGCCTGTTGCCGAAATAGCGGCGAAACTAGGCTACCACGATGCATTTGCCTTCAGTCATCAGTTTAAAAAGTATCAAGGAGTGAGCCCGAAAGCATGGCGGGATAAGTCTTCTGGATAAGTCGAGGAAAAATCGACTGTAGATTAGGCGACAAAACCTACCTGTTCTTAAAGATACGATCTGCGTTTTCGGGTTCACTTGTGACCATCGCTTCGCGCGATGTGCTTCATGGTCGTTTTCCAATTGTCGCTCAAAAGCTCAAAGTATAATCGATGAGAGCCATATTCCTACGTTTTCGTGTCCCGTTTTCTTGAATCACATAGTATCCATTGAGGTCGGATATTACATGAACAATGAGCCCTCGAATCATGGTGCACTTCGGAATGAAGAACTATGATGGTAAGTTCGATCACTCCCCCAACTGACTTAAATCGAGGTCTTTAAAATCCATGGGAAATCGAAGAACTGAAAACCCGGAGAGACAATGACGATACCAGAAATCAAAAACGGAGCTCGCGTGACTCAGGCAGACGTCAAGTTAGCATGTGACGCTGGAGCCCTAATTGTCCGTGGCGTGGTACAACCAGAAGAGCTGGATGTGTTGCAAAATGAAACCATGGACGTGATCAATTACATGAGCCGCGAACAACCGCAGGGAGAGGGCGAATGGTTTTATAATTCAGAAGGAATACCGTACCGCATCCATTGGATGGGTGAAAAGATGAAGTCCTACGTGCCGTTTTTGGGTAATCCTAGGCTATTACAGGCCATCGAAGCCCTGTGTGGAGAGCGCTTTCTTCCGGTTTCGACCCACACCATGGTATTTAAGTTAGAGAATAGCGGGGCAGAAGTGCCTTGGCATAGAGATTGGCAGTATATTCCTGAGGGAGCTGAGGGTTTTTGGGACTGGTCTAACTTTCCAATCGCGGCGATGTCGATGGCGCTAGATCCCTACACTGAGGAGACGTCCATGTATATTGTCCCAGGGAGCCATAAGTGGGAATATGAGGAAGCTATGGTCATGCGGAAGAAGCTGCAGAATCCCTTTAATACAGAGGGCGCAGTCCCTGCCATTCTGAAGCCTGGGGATATGTTGATCCACAACCATCTCGTGCTGCATGGTTCTTGGAAAACCTCCGGTGCCATGAGACGCGGGTTGCAATGTTCATACTGGTCTGAGGCCTTGATCGACTTTGCTCAAAAATGCGATCCTGACTACGATTTGGAGATTGATCACAAGAAACGCATGTTAGCAGCGTGTGTATGGAGACGCTTATTTTGTGATTATGCGCGTGGTGAAGTGCCGTATCTCCCCAAGGGAATGAGTCTGGAACAGCATCCATTAAGCACGGACGAAAGAGTCGGATCCCCTGCTTGGAAGTTTAAGCAATTCAGTCATCAGGAAGTAGCAGCAGGGGTCAGCTAATGATCTTAGAGCCCTGGCATTTTTCATGGACGGTTTCTGACCTGGAGAAGTCTGTCGTGTTCTACACGGAGCTATTAGGCTTCGAATTAGTTCACGAGCAAGTGCAGCAAAACGCATACACTGAAAAATTAGTGGGTTATGCGGGTGCTCACTTGAAGGTCGCGATGTTGAAGCTGCCAGGCCATCACCCTGGGATGAGTGGTCATATGCTTGAACTGTTGGAATATGTATCTCCGAAAGGCGAAACGTATACCGAAGGAACCAATCATGTCTTGGCGGCTCACTTAGCTTTGTGCACGGATAATATTCATGCACAGCACGACAGGTTATCTCAGGCCGGGGTAAAATTCGTATCTGAGCCAGTGGCACTGACTGCTGGCAGGAATGCGGGAGGGTATGCGTGTTATTTCCGCGACCCAGATGGTTTTACCTTAGAATTACTTCAGCCGCCTGCGAGTGTATTAAGCTCTGCGCGCGTTGGAGAAACAGCATAAGTGAATGGCGGTAAGACTGTGAGCACCCGAATAATGGATGAGCACCGTGTCCGTTTCTATGAACGGATGTATTTAATCCGAAGATATGAAGAGGAGGCGATAGAGCTGTACAAAGAGGGACTCATCGGCGGGTCCATCCACCCGGCTGTGGGTCAAGAGGCTGTGGCAGTAGGAGTGTGCGAGGCCTTGGCTATTGAGGATCAAATTACCTTTACGTATCGAGGCCGGAGTTGGTTTCTGGCTAAGGGTGGTGACGGAGCCAAGATGTTGAGTGAAGTGTTGGGAAAGGGGCACGGCATCTGTCAGGGTAAGGGAGGTCCGATGCATCTATGTGATCCGGCGCTGGGTATTTTGGGCGCCAATGGAATTGTCGGTGCCGGAGCACCTATTGCTGCGGGAGCTGGTTTGGCGGCGCAATTGGATGCTGCCAAGCTGGGTGCTACAGATCTGCCCAGGATCGCAGTGACTGTCTTTGGAGATGGAGCGACGAATCAGGGGGCGGTCCATGAGGCTTTGAATTTGGCTGCTGTTTGGAAGCTTCCAGTGATGTTTATCTGCGAAAACAATCTTTATGGTGAAATGACTCCTTTAGAGGACTCAGTTGCGGTGGACCGGTTAACGGAGCGTGCTCGGGGGCATGGGGTGAGAGGAATTCGGATCGACGGAAATGAGGTCGAGGAGGTGTATAGAGTCGTTTCAAAAGAGCGAAAGCGGATGTTGAAAGGGGGCGGTCCTGTCTTCATCGAAGCTATGACTTATCGGTTGCTGGGACACATGATAGGCGACCAAGAAGTCTATCGCCGCAAAGAGGAGGTCGAGGAATGGACAGCACGTGACCCGGTGAAGACTTATCGCGATGGATTGTCCTCAAAGGGGGCAGATACCGAGCTTAAACTAAAGGCAGCTGAGGACAGGGTGGAAGAAGAGTTAAAGCGTTCTGTCGATTGGGCACGCTCTGGAGTGGAGTTACCTTTAGAACAAATTACTGAAGATGTCTTTTCATCATAGGATGTTAGACTGAGGAGATAAGTTTATGAGGCGTGTGCTATATAATAAGGCCCTAAACGAGGCTCTAGCAGAAGAGATGGAGCGTGATGAGCGTGTCATTTTGATGGGAGAGGACATAGGGCTTTACGGAGGTGTTTTCAAGGTGACGAGCGGGTTGTGGGAGCGTTTCGGGGGAGAGCGTGTAATAGACACGCCTATTTCGGAAACTGGCTTTTTAGGAGCAGCTTTGGGCGCTGCGATGAATGGCTATCGTCCTGTGGTGGAAATCATGTGGATCGATTTTACGCTTGTGGCGGCAGATCAGATTATAAATCAAATCGCCAAGGCTAGATATATGAGTGGAGGGCAAGTAAAGGTGCCCCTCGTGATAAGAACCCAAATGGGTGGATTTCGAGGCAATGGTGCTCAGCATTCTCAGTGTCTCGAAGCCTTGTTCGCCCATATTCCAGGACTCAAGGTGGTGATTCCCTCGACTCCCAGCGATGCGAAGAGGCTATTAAAAGCATCGATTCGGGATGATGATCCGGTTTTGTTTATTGAGCATAAGATGCTTTATCCGATGAGTGGCGACATCTCTGACGAGGACGATATTGAAGAGATCGGAAAGGGGAAGGTTGTGCGAGAGGGGACCGATGCGACAATCGTCAGTTGGTCGCGTTGTCTACACTTTGCTTTGGATGCTGCTGAGCAGTTGTCACGAGAGGGTAAGGAGGTCGAGGTGGTCGATGTGAGGAGCTTAGTTCCGCTCGATGAACCGTTGATTTTTGAGTCGGTGCGCAAGACCAATCGTTTGGTCGTCGCCCATGAGCCTCATCGTCGTTATGGTCCCGGAGCAGAGTTGGTGGCCCAGATTCAAGAGCATTGTTTCGATTATTTAGATGCCCCGATCGTGCGTGTGGGTGCATGGGACTGTCCGATTCCCTACAGCCGGGAGCTAGAGAAGCAGGTATTACCCGGCGAAGAGTCTATATTACAGGCCGTGCGTGAGGTGTTAGATACACGAGCTCAGTGACTCGGTTATGCTGTTTCATTGTCAGATACACATTAATTTGTCGGACAACATTTCCGCCGAGGCGACTGACAATCTATATTCTAAGGAATTTCAGCAGGGAACGCGTTTGATGGAGTCGGGTAAGTTGGTGTCTATCTGGAGGATTTCTGGAAAAAGAGCCAATATTTCGTTATATGATGTAAGAGATCGCGTTGAGCTCGATGAGTGTCTGAGGTCGCTGCCACTGTATACTTTTATGGAGATTGTCATTACCGAGCTGGAGACTCATCCGCTTACTCATCGGTCTGGTTTACCATGAAGGCTCCGTCTGTAGCCTCCTCATGGATCTCTTCGCGGCGCACGGGCTCCACAGGCTTTCGATTGTATTCGGCTTGGGCTTCAGCAACGGCAAAGAATTCTTCCATAGCTTGGACACGGCGTGCTTCCCGGTTCGATGGGGCTTCCACCTGTCCGTTTAGGAAATCGCGGACCGTTGCACTGACCGACGTGCCTGCCTCAGCTGCTCTCACTCTGGCATGATGGTAAGTAGCCTCATCCACCTTAACCGTGATATTTTTCATCTGTGCAGCTTAGTAACTGTGCCAGTATCCGAGTCAACCGGCTTTCACATCGGCATCCTGGGATGGGTTTATCTGCCCCCGAAATGCCGGGTCTCAGCTTGTCTTGGGTCCTTCCATCTACTCCAGATCTAGCATAGTCTAGACTCAGTGTTTCGTTCGCGTTTGGAGGGCTCTTTTGATCTTTTTGGCTCCTCATTGCGTCTCGGAAAAAAATGCCACCTTGAAGTTTTGATTTTGATAAGCTTAAATCAAGAAATTTTAAAACACTGATGTAGAGTGTGTTGTGTGCGTGCCAATTCTAATGGCACGCGAGCTGTTGAGTGGGTCGTATGCTTGAAGCACTGCATAACCGAGCCAACTACCAGATCGCCAAACAGATGATGGATGTGACCCACGAGCGGCACAAGGCCCTGGCGAGTAACATAGCAAATTTCGAAAACCCTGGATACAAGCGCATCGAAGTGGCGCGAGCCTTTCAAGCCGAGCTGCACAAGGCAGTCGCTGCAAAGGATATCGAGCGCATCAAGGAATTGCGCCCGACGCTGGAGGTAGATCCTCGGAACCTCCCAGAACGTGCAGATGGCAATAACGTTAGCCTTGAAAGTGAGTTACTGGAAATGAATCAGAATTCCCTCCGCCATGATTTCGCTCAACAGATGGTGAGCAGCTCAATCAAACGTCTCAACATGGCCATCAAGGGCCAAAACATGTGAGGTAGCCCATGAGTATGTCGCTGATTCCTGGCATTGATGCCACAAAGTCCGCCCTTGATGCCGAGCGTCTACGGTTAGACATCATCGCCCAAAATATCGCCAATGCGCAAACGACCCGCGATTTCGACGGTCAAGCGTATCAGCGGCGGGTTGTCGTCTTCGAACAGGCCATGAACAATGCCCAGAGTACGAATGGGGCCGATGCTGTTCAGAAGATCAAGGTGTCCGAAATTGGGGTAGACGAGACGCCCGGTCCCCAAATTTACGATCCCCAGCATCCCCACGCTAATGAAGAGGGGATGGTACAAATGCCCAACGTGCAGCTGTCGCGTGAGATGGTAGACCTCATCACTGCCACCCGCGCTTACGAGGCCAATCTAAAAGTAGTGTCTGCCTCCCGCCAGATGGCCAGCAAAGCCCTTGAAATCGGGCGCGGCTAGATCCCAAGACCTTTTCAAATCCCAACTTCTATTCCATTATGTCCATACTCAGTTCCATCGAAGGATTCAGCCAGAATTTTGTTCAGACCCAACCTCAAGCACTCCGGGAAAAGACGGCTCCTAACAAACCGTTAGATGTTGAGGAATTTGTCAAATCGTTCAGCCCGCAAGACATTCAAGAGCAGTTCGAAGGTAAAGCCCTAGATCCCATGGGCATTGTGAGTGGGGACCGAGCGCAACTCCCAACAGGGCGGACGCTCGATCCAGGAAGAGGGGTATCTGACTTTCTTAATGAAGTAAACTCCATGCGTAAACACGGTGCCGCGATGGCCCACGAGGTGATGGCAGGAGAGAGCGACAATTTACACCAAAGCATGATCGCGATGCAGGAAGCTGGAGTCGCCTTCAACCTGATGGTCGAAGTGCGTAACAAACTGATGGATTCATACCAAGAACTGATGCGCATGAGCATCTAAGCAGAATCCTGATCTCCAATTACGGGCTAAATCTCTGATATCGTGGGCAATTTCATTCAGCAGTTTTCTAAAATCTGGACCTCACTCGGGATCAATCAAAAGGTCTCGATCATCCTCTCTGTCGCAGGCGTGCTCATTGGTATGGCTGCCATCATGTTTTGGTCATCTCGTCCTCGGATGCAGTTGCTCTATGGTCGGCTCGATGCACGGGAAATGGCCGAAGTCGTTCGCGTCGTGGAAGAGTCGGGAGTCGAATATCAGCTGCAGCAAAGCGGTTCTGCTATTTTTGTTCCGGACTCCCAAGTCCATGGAATCCGTATGCGCTTGGCGGCAGAGGGCATTCCGAACGGGGGGACAGTCGGCTTTGAGATTTTTGATAAAGGGAACTTCGGTATCTCAGACTTTGTTCAGCGCACAAACTACCTGAGAGCTATTCAGGGTGAGTTGGGCCGTACCATCTCTCAGCTCCGCGGTGTGCGCAGTGCTCGTGTTATGGTGGTGATCCCGGAGAACCGCATGATCTTGAACGAGAACAACTCGGGCGCTTCAGCTTCTGTGTTTGTCGATACCGGGGGAGCCATGCTCGACGAAGGGGCAGTGTCCAGCATCCGCTTTCTTGTGGCCAACGCTGTCGAGGGCCTGGATGTCCAAGAAGTCGCTGTCGTCGACAGTATGGGGAACGCCCTGTCTCAGGACCTCGGAAACGAGGGCCTGGTTGGCGGGGCTTCCGGGCAGTTTAAGCACCAGCAAAAGCTGGAAAGCTACTATGCCAATAAAATCGAATCGATGCTCACACCGATTGTTGGACTGGGCAACGTGATCGCGCGTGTTTCAGTTGAGCTGGATACTTCGACACAAACGCTCTCTGAGGAACTCTTCGATCCCGAGGGTTCTGTCGTGCGCAATCAATCCGTCACCGAGGACACATCCACATCATCTAATGAGACAGGGGGCACCGCTGCCGGTCTGACCAGTAACCTCCCGGACGGGGAAAATATTTCCTCGCGCCCCCGTGAAACCTCACAAGACGAGCGTACTACACGCACCATAAATTATGAGATAAACCGTACTATACGCGAGACAGTCCAGATGCCTGGAGGGATCGCTAATATTCAGGCAGCCGTCCTAATCGCCTCGATTATGGATGGAGACGCGGCGGACGCTCAGCCCGTGGCTCGTGACCAGGCCCAGCTGGACAAGATTCGCCAGATGGTGATCAATTCACTCGGCATCATCCCTGCGCCTGGGGCCAATTTAGACGAACTTGTAACTATTGCAGAAAAGCCATTTGTCATGCCGGTCATTGCTCCGCCAGCTGAGCAGAGTCCACTTATGATGAACTGGAGCGAAATTGCGCGTAACGCGGTTGGCGTGGGTATCGCAGTGGTCATGTTCGCTATGTTTCTGCGGATGCTCAAACGCTACAAACCCGATTCGATCGACGTTGAAGTCATGGAGGAGCGCAATGCCGCCGCCGCTCAGAAACAACTCGAGGTCGCTGAAGGGGCAGCACACATCACTCCAGAATTTCTCAACGAGCTGATTCAAGAACGTCCAGAAAACATTAGCACGGCCCTTAAGAATTGGGTCGGTGCCAACCAGAAGCGATAGCCGCAGGAATTAAGCACGCACTCAAGGAGGAGACGCCATTATGAGCAACCAGATGACCCAACAAAATTTCGAGCCAATCGAATACGATCAGTGTAATAAAATACAAAAGATTGCGCTGTTTCTGATCGTCATTGGACCGGAGGCTGCGGCGGCACTAATCAATCATTTTGAAGACCATGAAGTAGAGGCCATTTGCCGCGAGATCACCAAGTATCAAATGATCGAGAAAGACCTGAAGGACAAGGTCCTCAATGAGTTCTCGGACGTCATTATGAGTAGTTTGGGATCCGTGCTCGGTGGCTCTGGCTTTGCCCACCGCACTCTCGAGTTGGCGAAGGGAGACTTTAAAGCTAATTCCCTGTTGAGCCGCCTGTCGCCGATTGGGAACTCCCTTGAGGTGATCAAAGAGATCGGCGACATGGAGCCGCGGCAGATTTATAATCTAATACGCGACGAGCAGTCTCAAACGATCGCGTTTATTATAAGCTATCTCAATATCAACAAGGCGGCCGAAGTGATCGAGATGTTGTCTCCGGAGATACGCGAAGAGGTGGTGGAGCGTTTAGGTGCCATGGAGATGACCTCGCTTGAGCACGTGGCCAAGGTGGTTCAAACGATTAAGCGTCACCTCGATATCAAGCAGAAGACAAGTCGTCACCAAAGTGGCGGCGTACGGACAGTGGCAGACCTCCTCAACTTGCTCGACAAAGATGTGTCAAAGTGCTTGCTCGCCACACTGGAAGAGCGCAATCCCGCATTGGGCATGCAGATCAAGCGGAAGATGTTCAGCTTCGACGATTTGGCGGGTCTGGAAGTCAGCGACTTACAGCGCATCACCCGCGAGATCGATATGCAGGATCTCGTAGTAGCTATGAAATCTGCCAACTCCACGTTGCAGGGATCTATCTATGGATCGGTATCCAAGCGTGCAGCCGAGACACTGAAGGAGGAGATCGAGATGCTGGGGCCGGTTCGACTCAAGGAGGTCGAGGCAGCGCAGGATCGGATTATCCAGATTGTCCGCCGTCTCGAAGAAGAGGGCGAAATTCAACTCGATGGAGGAGCAGACGGTGGCGTTCTCATGTAAGACTTTGAAGTTGAATCGCCCCATTCACGGGATCGATTTATCTTACTTCGGGCCGCCACCTGTGCACCCTGAGCAGCTTGAGGTTGCTCAGAAAGAGGGATTTGCCGCAGGAGAGGCGGCTGCTTCAGAACGTCACAATGCTCAAATACTCGAGTATCGGAATGAGCTTCAGACGCTCCATGATGACGTGCTCGGATCCATTGATCAACGTTTCCAGGAACTGTGTGCAGGCATCTCCGAAATGCTTCCAGATCTTGTTGTCGAGGTCGCCCGCAAGGCGTTGCCGACGGCCCGTTTCGAGGTCGATGAGGTGAAGCTGCTTATTGACCAGTTAGTGGCTGAAAATGGCGGTGAGGAACGGGTCCTTTCGGTGAAGGTTGGAGAGCGTGATTTCGATCTCTTAAACAAAATGATGGATCCAGAAGGAACCTCTTCAGAGCTCAGCCACGGCGGCATTCGGGTCGAGCGAGATCTGAACCTCGGTACAGGAGATTGTATACTTAATACAGAATATGGCCTTGTAGACGCCTCGGTCGGTACGCGTATCAAGCATATTCGCGCGGCATTAGAAGGCGAAAAGGTGAGTGATGATTGATCTTTTGGCAGAGCGTAAAAGCTGGATTCACAGCCGCCTCGATGGCCTAAATCCGGTTGAAAAAGTGGGCCGCGTGGTGCGTGTTTCTGGATTACTCATTGAAAGCGAAGGTCCTGATGTCGCGGTCGGCGACATTTGTGAGCTCAAGTCCGGTCGCAAATCTGAGTCTACCATGGCAGAGGTGGTGGGATTTCGTGACCAAACGGTTCTCTTGATGCCGTTGACAGATATGGGAAATATTCACCCAGGCTGTGCGACTGTGCTGGCACCTGGGCAGAATCGAATTCCTGTGGGAAATGCGTTGTTAGGTCGAGTGATCGATGGTCAAGGGCGGCCCCTAGATGAAAGAGGCCCGCTGCGTTGCGACTTTGAGGATCGAATTCTGAATGCAAGCGCCCCCAACCCTATGAGCCGCCAGGGAATCGATAAGATCTTCCAGACAGGTGTGCGCTCAATCGATGCATTTACGCCCTTGGGCGTCGGACAGCGTGTCGGAATTTTTGCCGGTAGTGGGGTCGGTAAATCGACGCTTCTCGGTATGATCGCTCGCGGAAGCGCTGCCGATGTCAATGTGATCGCCCTCGTCGGTGAACGGGGTCGCGAGCTCAGGGAATTTATAGAGCAAGATCTGGGGGAGGAAGGGATGAAGAAGAGCGTGGTGGTGGTATCGACTTCGGATCACTCTGCGCCCCTTCGATTGAGAGCTGCATTATTGGCCACAAGTGTTGCTGAGTCTTTCAGAGATCAGGGCGCCAACGTCATGTTGATGATGGATAGCGTGACGCGCTTTGCTATGGCGCAGCGCGAGGTCGGCTTGACTGTGGGCGAACCGCCTACGAGCCGAGGTTACACCCCGTCAGTATTCGCTTTGCTACCCAGGCTTTTAGAACGTGCGGGTAACAGTGATCGCGGCTCCATTACCGGTATTTATACGGTTCTTGTTGAGGGGGATGATATGAATGAACCCGTTGCCGATGCCGTACGTGGTATCTTGGATGGACATATCGTACTTCGGCGTAAGTTGGCAGCAGCAAACCATTTCCCACCGGTCGATGTTCTCGACAGTGTCAGTCGGTTAACGCGACGCATATGCAGTGAAGAAGAGCAGGCGCTGATGGCGGAAGCCCGCGACCTCTTGGCGCTCTACAGAGAGAATGAAGACCTGATCCAGGTAGGCGCCTACACCCAGGGGACTCAGCCCAGATTGGATCGAGCCATCCAGAGACATGACCCTTTGATGCAATTTCTAAAACAACACTTCGACTACCTGGAAGCAAGGGATGATACCATAGCACAATTAAAAGGAGCATTAGCATGAGACGTTTTAACTTTAAACTGCAGGGTTTTCTTTCGCTCAAATCCAACGCCGAGGAGAAAGCACTCGATGCCTACGCGCGGAGTATGCAGGAGCGCCAGCTCGTCGAGCAGCGTTTAGATGATCTGAAGAACTTCTTTGTCATGACTCAGAAACAGCAGGTTGAGCGGCGTGAACATGGGATGGACGCATGGCAGTTTCAGCACGACTTCGTGGCGCTCGCGTCTATCCGTGACGAGATTCAAGAGACCGAGAACGCACTCAAGGAGGCGCTGGATAAAGAAGCTGCTTTCCGTACAGAGTTCCTCAATGCCAAGGCGGAGCGCGAGATGGTGGATCGCTTGCGACAAAAGAAAGAAGACGAGTTTTACGAGGAGATGCGCCGTCGAGAGGAGCTGGAGTTAGAAGAGATAGCGATGACCCGCCACGCGCGGACAGCAGGCTCGCAAGCTTAGGGAACGATGGACATTTTTAGATCATACTGGGTGCTCGCGCTCCTTGCCCTTATCGTGAATGTGGGAACGTTTACCGTGGCCTTCATGAATGGCAAAAGTGCGGTCATGTCTGCCTGGCCGAAACCCGAGCCGGTGCGTGACCCGACACAAAAGTCGCCTCATGTCCCTTTTTGGGATTTTAGCACGACACAGATCGAATCGCTGATCGACGACCTTCAGGCTGAGAAAACACGGTTAGAAGAGCGTGAGATGGCTATCAGCAAGATCGAGACACGGGTTGATGCCGAGCGCCGCGAGGTGGCTCGGCTAAAGCAAGAGATCGAGACCTACCAAGATGAGCTGATAGATCGTATCACTCGGGTGGAGGAGAGCGAGGCGCGTAACCTCAAGACCCTGGCCGATACCTACACGGGTATGCCTCCAGAGATGGTCGTCTCTGTCTTTGAGGAAATGGACGACTATTTCGTCGCAAAACTCCTTTCGCTCATGAACACCGAGACGGTCTCTGGCATCTTCGAGCAGATGGTGGCCCGGGGAAACAACGACCCGGCCAAGGTCCGTCGCGTAGCTTCACTTTCAGAACGTCTCCGACTTTTGGAGAAACAGAAGAAATAATCAGACCCATCTGGGCGACGGGCAAGGAGGCAGGCCGCTCAGCACAATTCAACTTTCCAGGGACGGAAATCTCATGAAACCATTCCATGCAAGGATCTCCCATAGCCGCTCCGGTTGCGCCCAAAATGTCATCCAGCCCTGCATCGTCATCACCGGTAGTCCGGTCGCAGAAGTATGATGCAACGGCTCCTGATACCGAGTCGAGTGCGTCGTTTGAAGATGCGCTTAATTCATTCAAAGACCCCTCAATTGCGTCCGCCACAGACAAATCGCAGACTCGAGTAAGCCGAGGTGGCGGAAGCGGTGCGAAAGAATCTGATTCAATTGATACAGATCCAACTACTGCTAAACAGCGAGCCGCAAAGATCACCGATCAGTCTTCGGATGATAGCGTCAGTTCGAGCGATTTGAAGGGCTGGGTTCAGCAGATTGAGCAGAGCCAACAAGCTAATTCCGAAGAGCTGGAAGCTGTGGTCGCTATGCTCAGTAAGCTTATCGAAACGCAGCCGCAGCTACGTCCCTTTATTCAGCAAGTTGTGGACGGGCTCGATTTGAATGTAATTCAGGCCCAGTCTGTCGCGGGTGTTGAGAAACAGAATGGACTGGCTGAGCTGATTCAGACGCTTCGAGAGTATGTCGAGCCTGCAAAAACACAGCCTCTACTTACGAAATCAGAAAGCGTTGGATCTCAATCCTTGTTTGATAAGCTGCAACACCTGGGTAACCGCGCGGTATCTGTAATAAAGCAGGCCTTGGCTCAAGCCGGCGGAACCACTCAGGTGGGAAGACAGCAAATACAGAATCCAAGCGAAGCTAAGACACAAATTTCTTCAACAGCGAATCCTGCCCTCAAGCAGACGGTGGTGGTTGAGGAATTAGGAACGATTCAGCAAGGCCTGAAAATCGCAACGAACGAAGCTAACAAAGCTATTGAGGGAAAACCAATTAGGGCTCAAGCCAGTCAGCAGACACAGGCTTCTGACCCAAAATCAGAAAATCTGATTCAAGCTCAGGAGAAGCTAAAGGCAGTTCAAGCCCACCAGGCAAAAATGGCCGAAATCCCCACTGTAGAACAGGCGGAAAAAACTGCCAAGAGTGTTTTTGATGCCAATCTTGAGAATTTAAAAAACATTGATGGTCAACAGGTAAAGAAGGGTCAAGGGGTTGAGGGAACACCGAGTGCTAACCAACAATCAATGCGTGATGGTACAGGCAGTAAATTTGGAGAAATCCCCCCTCTTCGTGTCAATGGCAAGGGTGCTTCGGTGATCGAGCAAACGAAGCCGACCCCAAATCGTCTCACAGCTCAGCTGGCGTCAAATTCGTTTCAGTCGATGACGACGCGCCTTACCGATCTTGGGAAAGATACGGAGCATCTTTTCGCCAAAGCTGATGGAAACTCATTGGCCAAGGCAGATGTGGGCAACCTGCTCAATACGCGACAGGTTGCTGAAACCGTCGGGAACAACCGGATAGAGGCTGTAAAGGCTGTTCAAACCGCACTTCAGACCATCCAGGAGACCTCATCCAGTCGGATGCGTTTCAGCATCCAGGTTCCCGGAGGTGAGCGCGTAGATATTCAGATGATTCAGCGAGACGGAGGCCTTCAAGTGCGTCTTGCTACAGCATCCGCTGAGCTCCGCGATACGCTAGCTCGAAACTGGGATAGTCTTCAAAACGCGGCAAATAACCGAGGCGTCCGGTTGATGGCTCCCGTAGTTGAGAGCTTACAACAGCCCGCACAACAACAAGCATTTCAAGACCGAAACAGCGGTCAGTCATCTCAATCTCAAAATCAACAAAACGCTGGAGATTCAAATCAACAACAGCGTCAACCTGACCATCCAGAGGACCGTCGACGTGGACAGTTCGGCAGACCACAGCCGCAAAACGAGCAAGAGCACACCTCATTTGATGATCAATTCAGCCAACTCACCGGCTCACAACAAGGATAAGCCCATGTCAAATATCAGCGCAGTTCAAAACACGCCCAACGTCCTTCAACAAACTGAAGAACGGACTAATCCAATCCCTCAGCAGGAACTCGGTTCCTCAGATTTCCTCTTGTTGATGACTGAACAGTTAATGAATCAGGATCCTCTCAAGCCCATGGAGGATACCGAGTTTATCGCCCAGATGGCGAGCTTCTCCTCGCTCGAGCAGATGCAAACGCTGAACGACACCTTCGCCCTGTTCGCGGGGACAGAGCGCATGGCCTCGGCCCAGGGTTACCTTGGGCAAGAGGCGACAGTCTTCAATGGCCAGCAGGAGATCAGTGGCATTGTCCAATCTGTTGCTGAGGTGGATGAGCAAATCGTTCTGACCATCGATGGGGTAGAATATCCATCCTCAGCGATCACCCGTGTTTCCCTGCCTAGTTCCGGTAACCAGCAACAAGATTCTTAAAACCCTAACCTCCCTTAATTTAACAAAGGAGATAATACTATGATCGGATCCCTCGTCAGTGGCGTCAGCGCCCTTAAATCCTATACTCGTGGCCTTGAGGTTGTGAGTAACAACATCGCCAACGTAAACTCCGTTGCTTTCAAAGGTTCTCGAACGACCTACCAAGATACATTCAGCAAGCTGATTCGCGATTCAACACCGTCATCGGGTGCTGCATCGAATACACCGGCGGTACAAATCGGAACCGGTGTCCAGGTTAATTCCATTTCGACTAATTTTACTCAAGGTCCCGTCAACCAAACTGGAATCAATACGGATCTAGCAGTCGTTGGGAATGGCTACTTCAAAGTACAGGACCCTGTCTCGGGGACTAATTACGCTACACGGGCAGGTAACTTTAAGTTTGACGACAACAATAACCTTGTGAGCCAGGAAGGGTATCGAGTCCAAGGACTCAACGGTGGCTCAGTTCGTTTGGTAGCTTCCGGTACTTCAGCCGATAACTTGATCTTCTCCTTGTCGACTACCCCAGCGGATACTGTGACTCCTGCTACTTCAGGAAACGTCAGTGCTACCGTGCCAGATTTCACGGTGGGTACGGGTGCTTTCAGTATTGACCGTACGGCAGTTCCCGGTGGCATCGCCGATGCAGATGTTGCGGCCGCGGCTCCAACGCTAGCATCGGTGGCTTTTAGTCCTTCCGGAGAGGTGAACGCGCTCTTGACGAATGGACTGAGCTTCCAAATTGCAACGATCCAGATGACCGACTTTGTCGACCAGCAGGCACTCAAGAAAGAGGGGAGTGGCTTGTATACTGGCTTTGAAGCGGCAGGTCAGAAAAATTCTGGAAATCTCTTCACCCCAGGGACCAACGGAACCGGAACGATTCGATCTGGTGCATTGGAGGCCGGTAACGTCGATCTGACTGAAGAGTTTTCAAACATCATTACTACCCAGCGGAGCTTCCAAGCTGGAGCCCGGTTGGTGACCACATCGGACGACATCCTCCAGGAAGTCGTAAACTTGAAACGATAATAGAGATCTACGGGCCTGAGCCCATTTACCCTAAACTTTTGTTATTATGGCCGACGAAGCTGTTGAAGATCTACCCGAAGCGGGTGGAGCCAAGGGTCCCAGCCCACTCATCCCAGTGCTGGCAATAGTCATCATATTGCCAGTGATCAATTTCATGATGACCCAGTTCATGCTTATCCCGGGAATGAAATCAGCGCTTGCTGAGACGATTCAAGAGAGTGGCGTGATGGCCGAGGGTGAAAAAGGCCGGGGCGAAAGCAGTGCTCCCTCTGCTGCAGAGAGCTCGGAGGAAGGTATTGCTGAACCTGCATCCTACGAGTTCGATGGTATTATCGCGAATCTCGCTGGTTCGATGAGAAGTCGCTACGTAAAGGTCAGTTTTATGGTCGAGGGCTCGGATCCCGAGTTTACAGCGACCATGGAGAAAAACCGGACTAAACTGATCGACGCAGCAATCGGAGTTTTAGCGGCGCTGACGATTCAGGACCTCGAAGATGCGGGAATCAAGAATGTCATCCGCAACGACTTGATAGGTTCCTTCGAAGCGGCACTCAGAAAACGCATCGTCGAGTCCCTCTATTTCTCCGAGTTCGTAGTTCAATAATTACTCCATAGATTTGTTATGATGCCACCTGATCCAGAAGATATGGGCGATGTTGGAGCTGATTTTCTCAGTCAGTCTGATATCGATCAGCTCATGGCTGATGCGGGTGGCGATGATTCTCCAGCATGTGACATTTACTCGCCCCAAGGAGTCAAATATGAGGACGCGTCCAACATCCACATCGAGACCTATGACTTTCGTAATCCGGTCTTCCTCACGGAGATCGAGTTGCGGCAGGTGCGGATAAGGCATGAGCAGTTTATTTACTACCTAGCAGCTCGGCTCTCCATGTTTCTACGCATGGATTTCAGCCTAAAGATGTCTAAGCTGCATACTACACCCTATATAAAATTTACCGAAGCGATCCCGAACCCGACCCATATTGTCCTCTTCAAAGTAGAGCAATTGGCAGGGGTCTGTGTCCTCGATATGAGTCCACGCTTGGCGATGACAATTATTGATCGTCTCTTGGGAGGTAAGGGACACAGTGTGCGCGAGGAACGTTACCTAACTGACATCGAAATCTCCTTAATGGACGATGTCATCTCTGTCATCCTGGAGGAGTGGTGCAGGCAGTGGGAAGACCTACGCGAGCTCAATGCTTCCATCGTGGGTCGCGAAAACAATGGCCGTTTTCTTCAAACATCACCGCACGACGCCATCATGCTCATCTTGACCATGGAGGCCGCGATTGGCGACTGCTCCGACTATATGCAGGTGGCGGTGCCATACTATACGGTGGAGCCCATCATCAAGCAGATGCAGGAGGAGTCCAAAACCTACAGCCGTACCGACGTCAAAGAGAAGTCCATGGCATGGCGCTCGACCTACAGCGACATCAAGGTGCCCGTCGTGGCAGAATGGGACTGTTTCGATGTATCGGTGGCAGATATACTCAGCTTGAGACCAGGCGACCTCATTGAGCTGCCGCGTGATATCATTCAAAAGACGAAAATCCGCGTCGAAGATACGACCTGCTTTACGGGCGAGGTCGGTATTAACGAAGGACAAGTGGCGGTCAAGATAACGGATCGAAACCTCAACCTTACCTAGCAATTCATGGAAAACCTTACAGAGTCAAAAAACCTCGACGTCGTACTCGACGTGCAGGTCCAAGCTACCGTTCAATTGGGATCTTGCGAACTCCCAATGCGCGAGATCTTTGAGCTCAACCCCGGCTCTGTTCTACAGCTCAAACAACAGGCTAAAGATCCCGTCGGACTGTTTGTGAATGGCAAACTCATCGGCTACGGCGAAGTCGTCGTCGTCGAGGACAACTTCGGTATCAAACTTACGAAAATGGTAGGCGAGCTAAAATAATGATGCCTTCTTGTCAGTCCACTTCTTCGATAGGCTCTATCCGGCGATGGCTTACGGCCTTTTTTTGGAGTCACCTATTGATAATGAGTTTTGTTTCTCAGAGCCTGCAGGCTCAAGAGGAAGCGGACTCAGAACAAAACGCTGAGGAGCAAGTATTCGTTCCTAAAACTATCGGTGCTTCCGATGATGAACAAATTTTCGGTGAGGACCCCATCGACTCAAAAAGCCTGCTCACACGCGCGGGTTTTTGGATTATATTGATGGCCTTATTAGTCATCGGATTTACATGGCTAAACCGCAAAGGCTTCTTTCGCAATCGCTCCCTCGGTGGCCACACCAAAAGACTGGTCATTGAAGAAACCACCTCATTGGGCAATCGCCAATACCTTGTGGTAGCACGCCATAAAAACCAATCGATGCTACTCGGAGTGGGGCATGGTTTCATCCATCACTTGAAGGATCTCGAGCTCGACTCGAAAGAGGATACCGAACCCTTCAAATTGGAGGACGATGATTAAGGGTTTTTCAACCACGGCGTTCATCCGCACCACACGTTTGTTCCAGGTTGTAGCCGCGGCGCTCTGCCGCCGCGCCGATGCGTTTGACAACTCAAAACCCACAGTCACTCCAAAAAGACCAGACGGCTCCAATTTCTTAGCAAAGATCTTACTCTCCGCTTTGTTAGGATTCGCCTTATTCGCAGTTCCAGAGCTATCAGCTCAGTCCGGTGGACCGCTGAGCGTTAATGTCGAGTTTGGCAGCGATAACAACGACTTTGGAATGGCGATTCAGATCGTCATCTTGATGACTATCCTGACTATCGCACCCTCGATTGTCATCATGATGACTTGCTTCACGCGCATCGTCATTGTGCTTGGGTTTGTACGGACCGCGATGGGGGTGCAAACCACTCCGTCCAACCAGATCATCATCGGTTTGGCCCTGTTTTTGACCTTCTTTATCATGGGGCCGACTTTGTCGACTGCCTACGAGATGGGACTCCAGCCTTACACGGAAGGCGAGATTACCAGTAAGGAGGCGATGCAGATTACCAGCGATCAATTTCGCAGCTTCATGATGCTGCACACCCGTCCCGACGATATCGAATTTATGCTCGGCCTCAGTGGCTTGGGCCCCACTGCCGTGAGCGAGATTCCTATGCGTGTCATCATACCGTCCTTCATGTTAAGCGAACTGCGCACTGCCTTTCAGATGGGATTTCTTCTCTTCATTCCCTTCCTCGTCATCGACTTCATGGTCGCTTCCACCCTGATGGCGATGGGGATGATGATGATGCCGCCGATCATCGTATCGCTCCCCTTCAAACTGCTCCTGTTCGTCCTCGTCGACGGTTGGGCGCTGATTGTTCAATCCATCGTTCAAAGTTTCCAGATATGAGTATCGAAATGGCCATCGACGTCTTTCAGACGATGATCAAGTTCGCCCTGCAAATGGTAAGCCCGATCTTGTTCACTGCGATTGGAGTCGGGGTAGCAGTGAGTGTGGCTCAGACGATTACTAGTATTCAGGAGCAGACACTGACTTTTGTGCCCAAGTTGTTTGCGGTCAGTGCAGTTATGATTGTTGGAGGCGGGTGGTTCCTCACCGGATTGATTAACTACGCTCAGGGCGTTTTCGAGCTGATTGGCACCATGGGGCGATGAGCTTTTCTGTTCCAGATCTGGCATTGGGATTCCTTATTCTATGCCGATTGTCTCCGGTTGTTTTTCTATTTCCTGCCTTTGGGTCGCGTTTTATCCCCACTCAATTCCGCGCGTTGATTGTAATGTTTCTCACATTTACCTTCGTATCGAACATGCGCTTAGAGCCGGTGTTCTTTTCTTCGCCGATGGAACTGGTGGTGGCCGGGTTTACAGAGGTAGTCATCGGTGGACTCATCGGCATGGCATCGCGGATGGCCTTTTGGGCTATTGAATTTGCCGGTTTTGTCATCTCCCAGGAAATGGGCCTCATGATGGCCGCAGGCATGGACCCGCTCAGCGGCATGCAGTCTTCGGTGGTTGCGTCGGCCTTATATTATTTGGGCGTCTTGATTCTCTTTGTTACCCAAGCACACCACGATCTGATCTGGGGTTTTGGCGAGACCCTCGTATATTTGCCCGCCGGAGTGGGGTGGTTGGAGATTGATTCTCCCATGGCCCTCGTAGCCGAGACAGCTCGGGTCTTTCATATCGGCTTTTTGATGGCTGCTCCCTTTGTGGCCGTAAATATCCTGATCAACCTGGTATTTTCAGTTTTAGGCCGTGCGGCGCCTAAGATGAACGTATTTCTGGTCAGTTTTGCTGTGCGCATCCTGGCTGGACTGTCACTGCTCGTCACAACAAGCGTCTTACTCGCTCATTACATCGACCGCGAAATAGGACGCATGACGTCCGTCATCACCCAATTCCTTGGAGGCTAATTATGGCTGAAGAAGATAAGGATATGAAAACCGAGGAGCCGACTTCGAAGAAGAAGACGGAGCAGTTCCAAAAAGGTAATTTCGCGAAAGCACAGGAGATCGGGATGGTGGGATCACTCTCGTCAGCCTTTGTGATGATTTTGTTCATGGCTCAAGAGTCTGCCATGATCCTGGCCGAGTATGCGCGCTACATGTTTAACAACCTGTCTGACATCCAATTTACCAAGGAGATCGCCATGGAGCACATTGCCCAAGCGAGTCAGGTCTTGTTGCAGGCGGTGGGACCATTTGCAGCGGTTATGGCGGTCACTGCCGTCGTCGCAAATGGACTGCAAAGTGGGTTTAAACTGACACTTAAGCGCATGGAGCCGTCACTCACTCGCTTCAATCCTGTAGCCGGTTTCAAGAAATTTTTTGGCAAAGAAGTGTTTATGAACTTCGTATTTGATGTGGCGAAGTTCTTCGGGATTGGAGCCATCCTCTATGGCGTGCTGGATCGTATTCTCGCCGACCCCATCTTTCACACACCGGTCCCCGTAACACACATCGGCGGCTTCATTGTGAAGACCATTCTCGAGCTCTTTGCTCTCCTGATCGCCTTCATGATCATCATAGCGCTGTTACACTTCCTCTTTCAAAAGTGGAGGACACACAAAGACATGATGATGACCAAGCAGGAAGTGAAAGATGAGAACAAAAGCTCCCAAGGGGACCAAGAGATCAAGGGACGTCAGAAACAGTTTGCCCGAGAGATCCTCCAGAAGTCCATGATGCGCAAAGTTGAGACTGCCGACGTGGTCGTTACCAACCCTACACACTACGCGATTGCCTTAAGGTATGAACAAGGCAAGGACGCAGCTCCCATGATTGTCGCCATGGGTAAAGGCCACATTGCTAAACGCATTAAAGCGATCGCTGCTGAGCATGGTGTGCCGATGGTCGAAAATCGTCCCGTTGCTCGGATGCTATACAGCATCGGGCGTTTAGATCAACCGATACCTGCGGAGCTCTATACCGTCATCGCTGAGATACTCAGCTACGTCTATAAACGTCACCGCTATTACTACCACCGCCTCAAACAGCGCCGCCTGGAGGAGCGCCTGGCGTCATAACGACACGTTTTTTGATTTATGGCTGATACAGTAAAGAAACCGCTGAACTTGGGCAAGATGCTCAAGAGCCCAGACCTCGGGTTTACCATCGCGATTTTTGGTATCGTTATTCTGCTGATCTTACCGATACCGCCTGTCTTCATGGACATGCTGCTGGCCCTCAGCATATCCCTGTCACTGCTGATTCTCCTCATCATCGTCTATGTAGAAAAACCGGCATCCTTTTCAGTTTTCCCAACTATTTTGCTCTCAGTCACCCTGTTTCGATTGGGGCTCAATGTTGCAACTACGCGACTCATCCTAATCGACGGTTATGCAGGGTCCGTTATCGACTCATTCGGAAATTTTGTGGTTCAGGGTAACTACATCGTTGGTGCAGTGATCTTTCTCATCCTGATCATCATTAATTTCATCGTTATCACGAAAGGTGCCGGCCGTATCGCTGAAGTTGCCGCGCGTTTCACACTCGATGCCATGCCCGGTAAGCAGATGTCGATTGATGCCGAACTGAATGCGGGCCTTATCTCTGAAGACCTAGCCCGATCTCGCCGTGCCGAACTTCAGAAAGAGTCCGAGTTCTATGGAGCCATGGACGGAGCGAGTAAATTTGTCCGTGGTGACGCCGTGGCAGGCATCCTCATCACCCTCGTCAACGTCATTGGGGGCATAACGATCGGAATGCTTCAGAAAGGCATGGGACTGGGTGATGCACTGCAACGCTACACCTTGTTATCCATCGGGGACGGCCTGGTTTCCCAGGTGCCGTCGCTCATTGTTTCAGTAGCAGCGGGTATCCTGGTCACGCGGACATCCGAGGGGGCCAGCCTCGGCACATACCTCACCAAGCAGGTGGCAATTTATCCCCGAGCCATCCTTGGTGCAGGATGCCTTTTATTCTTTTTCGCAGTCATCCCAGGAATGCCCTTTTTTCCCTTCCTATTCATGTCCTGCGTTTGCTTTTTTACTTTTAACTACATCAAGAAAAACGGCTTGGAAGAGAAGATAAAGGCAGAGCAGAGGCTCCTCGAAAAAGCCGATGCGTTGCCCGGGCCCACAGAAGGGGAGGGCGGCGAACAGGCAACCGATGGTGAAGCCGCCCCTAAACCCGGAGCGCCGGAGGAGATGGAGAAGGCGATCCAAACCGACATCTTTGCTATCGAGCTAGGCTATGGTCTCCTCAATATGGCAGACCGCAAACAGGGTGGGGATCTTCTCGACCGCATCACTGGGACACGGACCAATTTCGCTCGGGAATACGGCCTCATCGTTGGAGCCATCGCTGTCCGTGATAACGTAGAAATCGAAGCGAATTGCTATCGGTTTGTCCTGCGAGGCAAAGAAGTCGCCCGCGGCGAAGTCTTGCCCAACCGCCAAATGGCTATGAACGTTTCCGGAAGTCAGGTGGAGTTGAACGGCATCCCCTGTGTCGAGCCGGTGTTTGGTTTAGACGCCGTGTGGATCACTGAAGAAGAGCAAAATCATGCCGAGATCAACGGCTACACCGTAGTCGATGCAGCATCGGTTTTAATTACCCACCTGTCGGACACACTCAAAGAGCTGGCCCACCTCATCGTCGAACGCGAAGACGTCCAAAAACTGGTCGACATGGTGAAGGATAAAAACCCGACACTCGTCAACGAACTCCTCCCCGATAATGCCAGCATCGGCCTCATCCACCGGGTCACTCAAAACCTCCTCAAAGAGAAAATCCCCATAAAGAACTTCGCTATCATCCTCGAAGTCCTCGCAGACTACACCCCCTTTACCAAAAACCCTGACGACCTCTCCGAGCAGGCCCGTCGCAAACTCTCCATGTATTTCGTACAGAATTACGAAAACGAAGAGGGAAAAGTGAATGCCGTCACCCTCGACCCCCATCTGGAGCAATACCTCGCTAGCCGCGTGCGCCGCACCCAATTCGAAGTCGGCTTAATGATGGATCCTCAAACGACCCAACACATCATCGACGAACTCAATCCGCGGCTGCAGTCCCTTACCGAATCCGGAAGCCTTCCCGTGCTCGTCACCTCCGTCGAAATCCGCCTCGCACTCTTCCGCTTCCTCGAGCCCAACTTTCCCAGACTCAACGTCCTCTCCTACCAAGAACTCCCCGCAAGCACCCGCATCGAAAACTTCGGAGTCATCACCGCCCCCCCCAATATGCCGGCCATCCTCCCCCAACAAGAGCCCGCAGGCTAGAAGCGCGGATGGGGTAGGGTGATCACTAGAGCGATCGCCTTCGGGCGGTCGAAGGCCACGGCATTCCTCCCAGGACCGTCGAGCCCCAGCTCGGCACAACATATTATAAAAATTAACGTTCATTCGCGGACCGAAAATCAAACCGATCCAAGTCGCAGACCGACAGCGATCACGATCACGACAACGATGTGTCGTCCTGAAATAGGTTGTCATTTCATACACGAAATCGAAACCAATGAAGGCAGCTAAGAAAGAAAAAATCGT